>CAVCWF010000232.1:0-4393 GCA_963605945.1 Lachnospiraceae bacterium | reverse complement strand
GATTTGGAGATTATCCATGAAAAAGAATAAAAAAACACGTAAAAACAACGTAATTTTATACCTTCTCCTTGCCATCGCGCTTGTTGCGGCGGCCATAATTGTCATCCTGCGCCTTACGCGCACCGAGGATGCACCCGCCGCCGAGCCGGTCATGCCCGGCGTCTCGACTCCCGCCCCGGCGGATTCCGTTTCGATTGACCTCGGCAGCGGCCTTGAAATCACGAATATCAGCCGTTTTGCCGGCAGCTTTATCGAGGACGGCACAGACGACGTACTTTCCGACGTCTGCGCGATAACGGTGAAGAACAATGCCGCCGCCACGGTGCAGTATGCGCACATCATGCTGTCCGGCGGCGAGGGAAGCTATGAGTTTGACCTGAGCACGCTGCCGAGCGGCGCGTCGGCGCAGCTGCTTGAGCTGTCGCGCCAGCCGCTGCCCGAAAGCACCGACGGCCTGACCGCGTCATTGACGAGCTTTGCGCCATTTGACACAGAGCCGACCCTCTGCGAGGACGCGATCTCGATCGACGCGCAGGACACTGCCATCACGATTACCAACGTCTCCGGCAGCGACATCACCGGCCAGATTTACGTCTACTATAAATCCGCCTACGGCGACCTGTACATCGGCGGCATCACTTACCGCACGGGCGTTTCCGGCCTCGCCGCCGGTGAGAGCACGACGCTCTACGCCAGCCATTATTCCACGGCGTACAGCCGGATAATGTTTGTCACCTATGTTCAGTGAGCGCCTGAGCTTTGGCGGCGCGGCGCTGCACCTGTACGGCGAGACGCCGTGGCAGCTGTCGCCGCAGTGCGCCCCGTTCCGCACGGATACCGGCGCCGCAGAGCATGAAATATACGTCGAGTTCTCGGATAATATGCCAACTCCGCCCGCATGGGCAGTCAGTGAGTATAGTAATTACCGCTGGCGGAACGGTTCAGGGCGATATTTTCTGCATGATCATGGCGGTGGAAAATTTATCTGCGCTGTTACTGAGGGCAATGAAACGCGGCTTACCGCCGCAACGGCATATGCCGGGAACCTGTCGACGCGGGCAATTCTCGAAGGCGTTGACCTGTTCGACATCCTCGCCGAGCGCGGGATGCTCGTACTGCACAGCTCGTATGTTCTGCGCGCCGAGGGGGACGCGATCCTCTTCTCCGGCGCGAGCGGCATCGGCAAGAGCACGCAGGCCGAGCTGTGGCGCGAATTTGCCGCCGCGCGCGTTATCAACGGCGACAGATCACTGATTGATGTTGACCGCGGCATGGCGCACGGGATTTTCTATTCCGGCACGTCCGGAATATGCGAGAACCACAGCGCGCCCATCCGCGCGATTGTGCTGCCGGAGCAGCGGGCGGAGAACCGTGTTTTCGTGCCGGGACACCGCGAGGCGTTCATGCGGCTGCTGAACCAGTGCTCGTATTATCCGTGGGACGCGGAGTCCGCGGCGCTGATGACGGAGCTGGTTGCGCGGCTCGTAGGCCGCGTACCTGTCTACCGGCTGGACTGCCGCAAGGACGAGGGCGCGGTGCGCGCGCTTGAGAATGAACTGAGGAGAGAATGAGATGGACACCAGCAGTATAGAACCGCGCCTTTCCAGCTATCTTCACGCCAAGGCCTGCCGCGCGGGCACGCCGCTGTCCGGTAATTTTGAACTGACCGCGCGCTGCAATTTCAACTGCCGCATGTGCTATGTTCATCTGACGCCGGAGGAACAGCGCCGCCGCGGCCGCGAACTGACGGCGGATGAGTGGCTTGCAATCGCGGAAGCCGCGCGCAGCCGCGGGATGCTTTTCCTGCTGCTGACCGGCGGCGAGCCGCTGATTCGCCCGGATTTCCGGTATATTCTGACGGAACTGAAGAAAATGGGGCTTATGGTCTCGGTCAACAGCAACGGCTCGCTGATCGATTCCGATTGGCTGGACTTCTTCCGCAGTGAGCCGCCGTTCCGCTTCAACATAACCCTGTACGGCGCGGGTAACGAGAGCTACGAGGCACTGTGCGGCCGCCCTGCGTTCACGAAGGTCACGGAGAACATCCGTGCGCTGAAGGAGATCGGCGTCGGCGTGAAGCTGAACGTGTCCATGACACCGTGGAACGTGCGCGACATGGCTGAGATACACAAAATTGCCGAGGAGCTTGGCACACCGATGCAGCTTGCGACTTACATGTTCCCGCCCGTGCGCCGCAGCGCGGACATGGTCGGGAAGAACGACCGGTTCACGCCGGAGGAGGCCGCCGGGTACGAGGTCATGTGGGATAAGCTCCGGTTCACGCCGGAAGTGCTGTGCCAGCGCGCCGAGGCAATGGCCAAGGGCTTGGAGCTGCCGCGCGAGGAGACCTGCGAAGGGACGCCCGGCGAGGGCATTTCCTGCCGCGCAGGCCGCGCCGCGTTCTGGATAAACTGGCGCGGCGACATGACACCCTGCGGCATGATGACCGAGCCGAAGTTCTCCGTCCCGGAGCTGGGCTTTGACCGCGCTTGGGAGGAGACCCGCGCCGCGACCGACGCAATACGCCTGCCGGCGGAGTGCACCGGCTGCAAGTATAAGCATGCCTGCCACGCCTGCGCCGCGATGTGCGTGTCGGAGACCGGGCACTTTGACGGCCGCCCAGACTACGTTTGCCGCATGACGCAGGAGACCGTGAGACTGACTTTGGAGGCAGTGAAATGACGATAAAAAAACAGCTTGTTAAAAGGAACATCGCGGGAGACGTGATCCTTGTCCCGGTGGGCGACAGCTCACTGACGCTCAAGGGGCTGATAACGCTCAACGAGACGGCGGAGTTCATCTGGGACAGACTGGCCGACGCCGCCGATGCCGCGGAGCTTGCCGCCGCGCTATGTGAAGAGTATGAGATTGACGCCGTGACTGCGAAGAACGACGTGGACGAGATTCTTGCGCAGTTCAGGGAATTAGAAATAATCTGAAAAAACCCGCCGCTGTTAAGAAAAAACACTTGACAGCGGCGGCTTTACGTTATATACTCTGTTAAGTTGAAACGCTTGACAGGGGGCTTCGCCATGACGGACGGCAGACTTATGCGCAGTATGCTGCTTGATTTTTATGGGGAGCTTCTGACGGAGCGCCAGCGTGAGTGCTACGATCTGCACTATAACGACGACCTCTCCCTTGCGGAGATCGCCGAGCAGAGCGGCGTGTCCCGCCAGTGCGTGTGGGACAATATCCGCCGCGCCGAGGCGAGCTTGCAGGAGATCGAGAGCAAAACCGGGCTTATCCGCCGCTTTTCGGAGACGCAGGACGCCCTCGCCGCCGCGGCCGAAAGGCTGAAGGAGCTGTGCGGCATGACGGACGGCGACGCGCACATTCTTGCGCAGTCCGCGCTGGAGGATATCGAGGCGCTCAGGGAAAAGCGATGACAATGTTTGGAGGATAAAAATGGCTTTTGAAAGCTTATCTGAAAAACTGAATGCGGCCTTCAAAAAGCTGCGCGGCAAGGGCAGATTGACTCAGGCCGACATCAAGGATGCGATGCGCGAGGTGCGCATGGCGTTGCTTGAGGCCGACGTAAGCTACAAGGTCGTAAAGGATTTCACCAAAACCGTCACCGAACGCGCCAGCGGCGCGGAAGTGCTGGAGGCTCTGTCCCCGGCGCAGATGGTGATAAAAATAGTCAACGAAGAGCTGTGCAAGCTTATGGGCAGCCAGAACCAGAAGCTGAACTTCGGTTCCAAGTCGCCCGCGGTCGTTATGCTCGTCGGCCTTCAGGGCGCGGGCAAGACCACGAACGGCGCGAAGCTCGCGGGTTATATCCGCAAGCAGGGCAAACGCCCGCTGCTCGCCGCGTGTGACATTTACCGTCCCGCCGCTATCAAGCAGCTGGAGACCGTCGGCGCGCAGCTGAATATCCCCGTGTTCCAGATGGGGCAGACCAACCCCGTCGATATCGCCAAGGCCGCCGTTGAACATGCCAAGCGGCACGGCAACGACGTTGTGTTCCTCGATACCGCAGGCCGTCTCCACATAGACGAGGCGCTGATGGACGAGCTTAAAAATATCCGCGACGCGGTAGAACCGTCCGAGATACTGCTCGTGGTCGACGCGATGACCGGTCAGGACGCGGTCAACGCCGCGACGGCGTTTGACGAAGCGCTGGGCGTCACGGGCGTGATGCTCTCGAAGCTGGACGGCGACGCGCGCGGCGGCGCCGCGCTGTCGATCCGTGCGGCGACGGGCAAGCCCATCAAGTTCATCGGCGTGGGCGAAAAGCTCGACATGATCGAGCCGTTCCATCCCGACCGCATGGCCTCACGCATCCTCGGCATGGGCGACGTGCTGACGCTCATTGAAAAGGCGGAGCAGAGCTTTGACGAGAAAAAGGCTCTTGAAGCGGCAGAGAAGCTGCGCGCGAACAAATTCTCGC
>CAVCWF010000231.1:0-7487 GCA_963605945.1 Lachnospiraceae bacterium | reverse complement strand
TGTGTTGTTGCGCCCTTTTTCGGGCTCTCCGCGTTTCTTACTTTGTTTCAAACTTTATCCCTCAAACTCGCAGATATAGCCTATCGTGCCGCTGTACGCGCCGGGGTAATCCGCCACGGGGTCGTTGCGGCTGTCGTTATACACCCAGCCGTCGGCGTACCAGAGCATGACATAGTTCTCGCTGACACCGTCATAGCTGTCGAAATACGACGGCTCGCCGGACGCCCAAGGATAATAACTGACCTCCTCGGTGGTCTCCCACACGAGGGTGCCGTCCACGCGGTGGCAGCCGATCCAGAACTTGTTCGCGCCGGAATTGCGCGCCAGCTCCACGACCTTGGCAAACTCCGCTTCGTCGCTGATGACGACGAGATGGCCGCCCAGCGCCTCGCACTTGGCGCGCGCGTCTGTCCAGCTGATGTCCTCAATAAAGACCTGATAGGTGGACTCCTTCGGCTGCTCCGGTTCGGGAGTGACCTCCGGTTCGGCGGACTGTTCGGGCTGCACGGGCGCGGTCTCGACCGGGAGCGCCGACACCGACGGGCTGGGAGTGGGCGTGGGGGTTCTGTCCTTCTGCATCGCGTTGACTATCAGCGCCGCGACGACGAGCAGCGCGCAGAGCGACAGGATGACTATCGCGGGGCGGCGCTTGCGGCGGCGTATCTTCTCGGCGATCTTGCGCTCGCGCTCGACGTTCACGCCGTACTGCACGGCGGGGGTCTTGACCGGCTGGCGCTTATCCGCGGCCTTCGGCGCTGGTTTTTCCGGCTGCTCAGTGCGGCGGTATATCACGACCGGCTCAAGCTCCGGATTCTTGTCCTCCACCAACTGCGGTACCGGCTCGCGCTTCGGCGCGGCGGGCGCTTCCTCTTCGGCCTGTTCCGGTTCTTCCGGCAGTATCGCCCCGGCGGGCGCGTCGGTCGGGACGTCCTCGGAGTTTATCTCCTCGGCGACGATCTCCGGCTCCGCTGCCGGTTCCTCGGCGGGGACTTCCTCTTCGGCCTGCGGCTCTTCGGGCGGAAGCTCTTCCGCCGGTTCCTCGGCCTGCTCCGCGGCTTCTTCGACGGCTTCCGCAGTCTCTTCCGGGGCTTCCTCAGCCGCCGGAGCTTCCTCGGCGGGCGCTTCCGCCGCCGGGGTCTCATCCGCGGGAGCCGGCTCCGGCTCGCCGTTATTCTCAATGATGGAGATCATCATCTTCTCGATGTCGCTCAGATCATCATCGCTCTTATTGAATATGGTCTCGGCGTTCGGTTCGCCGTTGAGATACAGATTTTTCACGCAGCTGTCAACCATCGCTTTCATTTCATCGGGATTTTTATATCTGTCTTCCGCGCGGAATTCGGTGGCCTTTTCGATTATCTCGCCCAGCCTGCGCCCCGCCGCCTTCGGCGCGCGGACGCGCTCGCCGTTCATGCGGCGCTGCTGAGCCGTGGCCGCGTCGGGGCTGTCGTCCTCAAACGGCATTTTGCCGCCGCTGCACGCGTAGTACAGCAGCATACCGAGAGAATACACGTCCGCCGCGGACGAGCTTTCGCCCTTCCAGAACAGCTCCGGCGCGGTGAATTTCACCTCTTCCGTGCTGAAATCCTTGCGGCGTCCCTCGCCGATGGCGACGCTGCCGTCGTCCCCGACACTGATGTTGGACGGGTATATCCCGCCGCAGTAGCCGTCAAACCCAGCGCGCGCCTTCAGCTGTGCGCACAGCGCGGAGCACAGCTCGCACAGGGACTTGCGGTCAAGCTCTGTTATCTTATCCCCCAAGGCCTTGGAGGGGTCGTATATATTTATGCCCATAGGCTCACCTCACTCTGGTCTATAAGTATTATGTTAACACACCAGATTTTATTAGTCAACTTCGGCTTGTCAAAAAATATCCCGTAGGGAAATTTTTTGACAAGCCTCATCCGCCGAGCATTTTGCTTTCATCAAAATGCTGCTTCGCTCCAAAAGTCATTGATGCATCAAGACTTTTGGACGGCGGATCATTGGATTTGAGGCGGGTCTTACCCCCTCAAGCTCCCCCGCGGCTCTAGAAACTATTCCCAGAAGCACGGCTTCTTCCGCGGCAGGGACTTGCTTTATTCCAAATTCCGAAAAATCGCCGGAAATTTTTACTTCTCGATCTTGTTTGCTATCGCCTCTATCTGGTCGGCGTAGCGGGCAAGCTCCTTGTTCGGCCTGCCCTCACAGCCGCGAACCAGACGCAGCAGGCGCTCCGCCGCCGCGACAAGGCGCGTGAACGCGGCGCTGACGGTTCTGCCGCCCGCAGGCTTCTTCTCGACCGGGATGCCCTTCGTAACCGTCACAAATTCACCGCTCAGAAGGTCGAAGCTCGTGCCGGAATATGGCGCGAAGGCCTTGTAGCCAAGCTCGTTATTGAGGCAGGCGGTGAAGCTGTCCGCCGCGTCGGGGTCGCCGTGGTTGACGAACACAAGCTTCGGCTTCTCCTCGAAGCCGTGCAGCCAGTCGATAAGACCGTCCTTGTCCGCGTGGCCGCTGACGCCGGGCAGCGCGTCGATCTGCGCGTTGACCTCGATGTCCTCGTTGAAAAGCTTGACCTTCTTCAGCCCATCGACAAGCAGCCGCCCAAGCGTGCCCGCCGCCTGATAGCCGACGAACAGCACCATGCTCTCCTTGCGCCAAAGGTTGTGCTTGAGGTGATGGCGCACACGCCCCGCGTCGCACATGCCGCTGGCCGAGATTATGACCTTCGGGGTCTTGTCCTCGTTTATCGCCTGCGATTCCGCCTGCGACACCGCGACCTTCAGGCCGGGGAACATGATGGGGTTGACGCCGGAGCGTATCAGCGCCTGCATCTCCTCGTCGACGTACTCCGTGTCGCACTGGAGGAAGATGCTCGTCGCCTCGATGGCGAGGGGGCTGTCCACATAGACGGGGAAGTCGCCGTGCCCGGTGACGAGGCCGCGCTCCTTTATCTCGCGGATAAAGTACAGCATCTCCTGTGTGCGGCCGACGGCGAAGGACGGGATGACCATGTTGCCGCCGCGGTCGAGCACGAGCTGGATGCGCTTTGCAAGCTCCGTCACGTAGTCCGGCACGTCAACGCCGTGCAGCCTGTCGCCGTAGGTAGACTCGATGACCAGATACTCCGTGTCCTTCACATGCTGAGGATCCTTGAGAATCGGCTGGTTCTTGTTGCCGATGTCACCGCTGAAGGTGATCTTGCGCTCCTCGCCGTTTTCGTGCAGCCAGACCTCGATGGCCGAGGAGCCGAGCAGGTGCCCGACGTCGGTGAGACGGATGCTGACGCAGTCGTTGACCTGTATCATCTCGCCGTAGCCGCAGGGACGGAAGCAGCCCGTGATGCCCGCAACGTCGTCAAGATCGTACAGCGGCTCGATCTCCGGGCCGCCGCTGCGCAGAGATTTGCGCGTTTTCCACTCCGCGTCCGACATCTGGATGTGTGCGCAGTCGCGCAGCATGATGTCGCAGAGCGAGGTCGTCGCGGAGCTTGCGTATACCGCGCCGCGGAAGCCCTGCTTGTACAGCAGCGGCAGGTTGCCGGAGTGGTCTATGTGCGCGTGGGTCAGCAGGACGAAATCAATGCTGCCGGGGCTGACGGGAAGCTTCTGGTTCACGAAAATGTCCTTGCCCTGCTCCATGCCGCAGTCGACAAGGCCGCGCTTGTCACCGACCTCGATGAGAGTGCAGCTGCCGGTGACTTCGTGCGCCGCGCCCAAGAATGTTATCTTCATGTTATTCGCCTCCGAATAGAATTTGTCGGTTTCATAGCTGTATTTTACACCATAAAAAATTTTATAGCAATGTGCATGACGGAAGTTTTACATAAGCGTCACAAAATAGTTTGTAGGGGGGTATGGGATTTGCGGACGGCTCCTTTGGTGTGGGTTTTGGGTGCGTGCTGTCTTTTGCACTCTGCTCGTGTCTATACTCTGGCGACCCCTCAGTCGGCCTTATGGCCGACAGCTCCCCTAAGAGGGGCGCCAAGGGAGTGCGGTGCGCTGTCATTACGCAAGTGCAAAATCTCTGCCGCGGAGCGCTGCCCCTTCTAGGGGGAAGTGGCACGAAGTGCCGAAGGGGTCGCCGGTTTTGGATTATTGCCAATAGGTAAAAGAAAAGGACGTGTAAAGAACCCCTCTGTCATTCCGATGAGCGAAGCGACGTGGGAATCCGTTCTCCTTATGTAGGCACGTGGTTTTCGGACATTGTGAGGGGATGCGGATTGCCACGACCGGTGTGCGCACCGGTCTCGCAATGACAGGTGAATTTTACTCTGCTCTTTCTTTTCCACCCTGCTCGTGTCGTTACTCTGGCGACCCCTTTCCCCAGTGTGGAGAGAGTGCCAATAGGCAAAAGACAAGACAATATAAAGACCATCTCTGTCATTGCGAGGCCAGTGACCGATGTCACTGGCCGTGGCAATCCGTTTCTTTTCTGGACAGCAATATGTTTTAGTGCGGCATTAAGGAGAACGGATTCCCACGTCGCTTCGCTCCTCGGAATGACAGTGTGTTTGGGTCAGGCGCGTCGATTTTCACGTAAGCGCAAGGCACCCCCGTGTCACATTTTAAGATAATCCGGTATAGCCTGCCGGGGAAATATGTGCTATACTATTTATGTATACACTTATCACACAGAGGTTTCGGTATGAAAAAACCAGTAAAGCTATATCTTGTGCTATTGACACTGCTCGCGCTGCTGCTTGCGGGCTGTGGATCCGGGCAGGCGGACAGCCCCGCCGCGACGCCAAGCCCCACACCCACGCCCGAAGTGCTGCCGGAGGTGCGCATCAACGAGCTGATGCCCTCGAACAAGGCTACCGTCGCGGACGGCAACGACTTCCCCGACTGGATCGAGCTTTATAACTACGGCGGCGAAACGGCGCGGCTTTCCGGCTGCACGCTGAGCGCCGGCGGCAAGAGCTGCACCCTGCCGGAGCTGGAGATACAGCCGGGCGCTTACGCAGTGATATTCTGCGGCGGGGAGGACGTCCCAGTCTCGCTGCCCAAGGCGGGCGCGGAAGTCCGCATCCTCAGCGCGGGCGGCACGGAGATCGACAGCGTCAGCTATGAAAACGCCGAGTCCGACGTCAGCCTCTGCCGCAGCGAAGACGGCCTTACCGCGTCTGAATACCCGACCCCCGGCTTCGAGAACAGCGACGACGGCTTCGCCGCGTTTCAGGCGAGCCGCGAGTGCTCCTCGCCCCTCGTGATAAACGAGGTCATGGTCTACAACGAGTGGTACCGCAGCGGCGACGGCGGCCTGTACGACTGGGTGGAGCTGAAAAACGTCTCCGCACAGGAGCTGCGGCTGAGCGACTACTATCTCTCCGACGACGCCAAGGATCGCGCCATGTACCGTCTGCCAGACGAGACGCTCGCCCCCGGCGAAACCTACCTCGTCTACTGCACCGGCGACGCTTCCGGGAGCTATGCGCCCTTTGCGCTCAATGCGCAGCGCGACAGCCTGTATCTCAGCTCCGCGGACGGCAGTCTCTGCGATTACACGCTGCTGCGCGGAATAAAATATGGCGGCAGCTACGGGCGGATGCCCGGCGAGAACGGCTTCTTCTACTTCGCCTCCGCTACCCCCGGCGCGGATAACGCGGACGGCGCGCGCTGCATCGCGGCGGAGCCGGTGCCCGGCATAGAGCCGGGCGTGTATGACGGCGTCGAGGGCATGAGCCTTGAGCTGAGCGCGGGCGGCACGATATATTACACGCTCGACGGCAGCACCCCCAGTGAGTCCTCGCAGGTGTACTCCGCGCCCATCCCGCTCGACGCGACGACGGTCGTCCGCGCAATAAACGTCGAGGACGGCAAGCTTACGAGCGGCTCCGCCGACCTGAGCTATATCGTCAACGAGGGGCACACCCTCCCGGTGGCGAGCCTTGTCGCCGACCCCGACGATCTTTTCGGCGGCAGCGGCATATACAGCAATCCCTCCCTGCGCGAGGAGCGCATGGGTTCGATAGCGTTCTTTGACGGCAAGGACGGCTTCAGCCTCGACTGCGGCGTGAAGATACACGGCGCGACCTCGCGCTTCGCCCAGCGCAAGAAGTCGCTGAAGCTCAACTTCCGCTCGCGCTACGACGGCGAGCTGAACTACGACCTGTTTGAAAACGGCGTGACGACCTTCTCGTCCGTGCTGCTGCGCGCCGCGCAGGAGGACACCTTCTCCACGCACATGCGCGACGTGTTCATGCATCAGCTGGCGATAAAGTGCTTCCCGACGCTGCTTGCGCAGGACTATAAGTACACGGTTTTGTACATAAACGGCGAATACTGGGGCGTTTACGCCTTCCGCGAGGCGCATTCCGCCGACAGCTACGCCAATCACTACGGCTATGACGCGGACACCGTGACCCAGTATAAGGAGGCGTGGGACAACGGCAGCGCCACGGCGGAGCTGTACAGCTTCCTGTGCAATAACCGCATCAGCGACAACGACGAGAACTACGCCTATATCAGCTCTCATATAGATGTGGACAGCCTTATCGGCTGGACAATACTTCAGGCCTACTGCGGCAACATGGACAATAACCCGCCGAACTTCCGCATGTATTATTCCTCGCAGGACGACATGTCCCGCTATGCGCTGGTCGACCTCGACCTCGGCCTGTTCAAGATGGGCAACAACTACGACGTCGCGCTATATTCCGGCTATGCGTACAGTCACTTCCCGCGGACGCTGCTCACGAACGAGCAGTTCCGCGAGCGGTTCCTCACCAAGCTTTCCGAGTGCCTGACGGGCGAGATGTCGAACGACAGCGCGAACGCGCTCATCGACGAGCTGGCCGCCGAGCTGCGCCCGGAGATGGAGCGCGAGTGCGCCCGTTGGGGCTATACGGTTGCGCTGTGGGAGCGCATGGTCGATTACCTGCACGAGTACATAAACGTTTACGGCGGCCGTGCGCGGTATATGGCCGCCGCAGTGAAGGAGTATGTCAGGATATCCGACGAGGAGTGGGACTACTACTTCGGCAGCATCCCGAAAGAATGAGGAACGGGGGGCAAGGGCTGAGACTGCTCTTTCTTTTCTGCTCTGCTCTAGTCGCCACTCTGGCGACCCCTTCGGCGCTGACGCGCCACTTCCCCTAATAGGGGCAGCGCTTCGCGGCGAAGATTTGGGACTGGCGCGTTGAATGCACCGCGCTCCCTTGGCGCCCCTTTTAGGGGAGCTGGCGGCCGTGAGGCCGACTGAGGGGTCGCCGGTCTTCGGTTTATTGCCACTAGGGAAAAGACAAGGCAACATAAAGAAAACCTTGTCATTCTCCCTAAAGGGACTAGGCGGCAGTATGATTTACGTGCGGCGTAAGGGGGATGCGGATTGCCACGTCGCTTCGCTCCTCGCAATGACAAGCTTTTTTATACTGCATACTTTCTTTCCCGCCCTGCTCTAGTCTCCACTCTGGCGACCCCTTTCCCCAGTGTGCGCACTGGGGACTGTCTCGCTGCGGCTCGGTCACGGCGCGGCTCTGACATGCCACCGGCATGTCATTCACT
>CAVCWF010000230.1:0-22431 GCA_963605945.1 Lachnospiraceae bacterium | reverse complement strand
CTATCGTTGTCTCGCAGACCTCGTTGAGGTTGAAGCCGCAGACCTGACTTGCCATACCGACCGCGATGCCGAGGTTTGCCGAGACGAGCACGTTCGGGAACGCCGTGGGCAGCAGACTCGGCTCCTGCATACTGCCGTCGTAGTTATCCACAAAGTCTACGGTGCTGCGGTCGATATCGCGGAAGATCTCCGCGCAGATCGGCGCGAGCTTGGCCTCGGTGTAACGCGAGGCGGCGTAGGACATGTCGCGTGAATAGACCTTGCCGAAGTTGCCCTTGGACTCCACAAACGGGGCCAGCAGCGCCTGATAGCCCGTCGAGAGACGCACCATCGTATCGTATATCGCGGCGTCACCGTGCGGGTTGAGACGCATGGTCTGGCCGACGATGTTCGCGCTCTTTGTGCGCGCGCCGGTCAGCAGCCCCATTTTGTACATCGTGTACAGCAGCTTCCGGTGCGAGGGCTTGAAGCCGTCTATCTCCGGTATCGCGCGCGACATAATGACGCTCATCGCGTAGGGCATGAAGTTCGTCTCCAGCGTTTCGGTTATGGGCTGCTCCAGCACCTCCGCGCGCAGGCCGACGACGTTCGGATTATTGAATTTTTTCGGTTCCTGTTCCTTTTTCTTAGCCATAGCGGATTATCTTCTCTTCTTGAGCTTCTTGCCGGTTGCCAGATTCCTGCGGCAGCGCGGGCAGTCCTTGACGGCGAGTACGCCGAGCATGATGTGCTTGCCGCAGTATGGGCAGCGGCAGAACTGATAGACGCAGATTATCGTGCCGACGAATATCGCCGCCGTCAGCGCCACGAAGCCGAACTGATAGTACGAGCCTTCGGGGCACAGCAGACTTATCACGCAGCACACGCTCGCCGCGATGACAAGGCGTATCGCAAGCTTTCTGCCGTATTCAAACGAATTTCCAGAATTCATATTTTCTCTCCAGTATAGTTATTTTTATTATCAAGACAGATCGGCCATATCGAGGTACTTGTGCCCCTCAAGGGCGATGTGCTCCTTGCGCCCGGCGAGATCGTCGCCGAGCAGCAGGTCGAAGCTCTTCGCCATCAGCTCCGCGTCCTCAGGCATGACACGTATAAGACGCCGCGTCTCCGGGTTCATTGTCGTCATCCACATCATGTCCGGATCGTTCTCGCCGAGACCCTTGCTGCGGCTGATGCTGGCCTTCGCACCGTTGAGCGAGTCGATTATCTCGGCCTTCTCGCGGTCGGAGTAAGCAAAATAAGTCTTGCCCTTGCTCTCAATTTCGTACAGCGGCGACTCCGCGATGTACACGTAGCCCTCGCGGATAAGCGTCGGCACGAGGCGGTATAGCATAGTGAGAATGAGGGTGCGTATCTGGAAGCCGTCGACGTCGGCGTCGGTGCAGATGATGACCTTGCTCCAGCGGAGATTATTTATATCGAAGCTTGAAAGCTCCTTGGTGTGCTTGTCCTTGACCTCGACCCCACAGCCGAGCACTTTCATAAGATCGGTTATGACGTCGCTCTTGAAGATGCGGACGTAGTCGGCCTTGAGGCAGTTGAGTATCTTGCCGCGGACGGGCATGATGCCCTGAAACTCCGCGTCGCGCGAGAGCTTGCAGGCGCCGAGTGCGGAATCGCCCTCAACGATGTATATCTCGCGGCGCTCCGGCTCGCGGCTGCGGCAGTCGACAAATTTCTGTACGCGGTTGGCGATGTCGATGTTGCCGGAAAGCTTTTTCTTCATGCCGATGCGCGCGCGTTCCGCCGTCTCACGGCTGCGCTTGTTTATCAGCACCTGCTCCGCCACGCGGTCGGCCTCAGGCTTGTTCTCGATGAAGTATATCTCCAGCCGCTCTTTGAAAAATTCCGTCATTGCGGTCTGGATGAATTTGTTGTTGATGGCCTTTTTGGTCTGATTCTCGTAAGAGGTCTGCGTCGAGAAGCAGTTAGTGACGAGGACGAGACAGTCCTGCACGTCCTGAAACTTTATCGCGCTCTCATTCTTCTGGTACTTGCCCTGCTTTTTGATGTATGCGTCTATCGCGTAGGTGAACGCTGTGCGGACGGCCTTGTCGGGCGCGCCGCCGTTTTCGAGCCATGAGGAGTTGTGGTAATACTCCAGCGCGGTCACGCGGTTCGAGAAGCAGAAGGCGGCGGAAAGCTTAACCTTGTATTCGGGCTTGTCCTCGCGGTCACGGCCTTTGCGCTCGGCGGAGATGAACTCCGGCTGGGTCAGCGGGTTCTCGCCCGCAAGCTCAGCGACATAGTCCTTGATGCCGTTTTCGTAGAGAAAATCGCGCGTCTCGAACTTGCCGTTTTTCTGTATCCTCAGCCGGAAGGTGACTCCCGCGTTGACGACGGCCTGCCGGTGCAGCATGTTCGCAAAGTGCTCCTCCGGAATGTCGATATCCGTGAACACCTCGATATCCGGCCGCCAGCGGATGAGCGTACCGGTCTTCTTCCGGTCGGCAGGCTCTGTGATAAGCTCCTGCCCCTTCTTGCCGCAGACCTTGCCCTTCTTGAAGTGCAGCTGATATTTGTTCCCGTCGCGCCAGACGGTCACGTCCATGTACTCCGACGAATACTGCGTGGCGCAGGTTCCCAGACCGTTGAGGCCGAGGGAATATTCATAGTCGCCGCCGTCGGAGTTTTTATATTTGCCGCCGGCGTACAGCTCGCAGAAAACCAGCTCCCAGTTATAGCGCTTCTCGATCGGGTTCCAGTCCACGGGACAGCCACGGCCGGAGTCCTCGACCTCAATGGACTTGTCCTCATAATATGTCAGCGTTATGAGGCTGCCGTTGCCCTCGCGCGCCTCGTCAATGGCGTTGGAGAGAATCTCAAAGGCGGCGTGTTCACAGCCGTCTATCCCGTCCGAGCCGAAGATGACGCCGGGACGCTTGCGGACTCTGTCCGCGCCCTTGAGGGCGACTATGCTTTCGTTGCCGTATTGTGCGGTGCTTTTGCTCATGTTTTCTGACCTTTCAACCAATACTTACCGGACGCGGCGGAAACCGGTTCTCCGTCTGCCGGCGCAGCGCCCCCGTCAGCGCCTTCACGCTGCAATGTGGGCGCACTAAAAACCCATTTTAACTTAAACAGTATAACTCACATCGCGGAAAATTTCAAGCCGCGGAGCCAGTTTCTTCCCAATTTCGCGCCGGGAGGTGTAATTCTGCCTTGGTTTTCGCTTATCTTTTTTAACTTTTCTTTATATTTATCCCCGCGCCTTGACGTAAAATGCCGGATATAATATAATATACAATTGTGTTATTATGGAAAAAGAGGTGGAGCATGGTTTGTCCAAGCTGCGGCTTCAAAACTGAACATGATTTCTCCACCTGCCCGAACTGCGGGCGTGCGCCCGCACCGCGCAGACGCACGGTGCGCTGCCTGCTGAGGCTGACACCGAACGAGGCGCGTGACGGCGCGCGGCGGCGCATCCGCCTGCCGGGGCGCGAGGAGCCATTGCGGCTGAAGCTGCCGCAGGGACTTCAGGACGGGGACGTGCTGGAGCTTGACGGGATAAGGCTGAAAAGCGGCGGAGCGGAGCTTATCGTGAAGCTGCTGATGACCGTTGAGATAGTCTCTCCGCGCCCTGCGCCGGTTCCCGCCGCGCCGCCCGCCAAGCCCAAGACTGCGGACAAGCCGAAGCGCGAGCGCGGCTATACGGCGTTTGCCGTGCGGTCGGTTTTCGTGCTGCTGCTGTGCGCGGCGCTGGTCTGCGCGTTCATCGTTGGGCGTGTCGGGCTGAAAAGGGAAGACCTGACGGAGCTGAGTCTGCCGTCCGCGTCGGAGCTTCTGAGCCGCATCGTGCCGTCGGCATCGCCGTCCGCGGCGGACGGGAATGTGCGGGAGCTTGCCGCGCAGGAGATATGGCGCTTTGACCGGCGCGGATATCTCAATCAGCTGGACGACCAGCTTCTGGAGGACGTGCTCGCAATATACCGCGCGGCGATGAATTTCGAGAGCGAGGCCGTGCTGCCGAATAAGCTCACGGAGCGCGAGCTGATCTCCATATGCAATCTCATGGCGCTCGACTGCACCGAGCTTATCCAGACCGATCTGTTCTCGAAGCGCTGGGAGCACGACGGCTCCGGCAAGGTCACGCGGCTGAAGCTCAGCTACGTCATGTCCGCGGAAGAGTACGAGCCTGCGCGCGCCGAGTGTCAGGCGCTGGCCGAACAGCTTGCGTACGAGACCGAGGGCATGAGCGATATCAACCGCGAGCTGTACGTATATAACTACATCATCGCAAACTGCGTCTATGACCGCGGCGGCACACACGCGTTCTCGCCGTACGGAGTGTTCTCCGGGCACAGCGCGAAGTGCGACGGGTTCAGCAAGGCCATGAAATGGGCGCTGGACGAGATGGGCATAGACTGCCAGTGCGTCTCCGGCGCGTACATCGGGCGCGACGACGGGCATACATGGTGCACCGTTCGCCTCGGCGGCAACTGGTACGATGTGGACGTGACGGCGGACGTGAGCCAGAGCGGACAGTGGCAGCCGGTGAGCCGGGGAGCGGTGAACATCGCGTCCGGCTGGGTCAGGAGCCAGTTTGAGCCGGACGAGGGGCTTGACCTCGTGAGTGTGCCGGAGGGCGCGGACATGTCGCTGAGCGCGCATGTGCTCGACGGGACGTTCATTTACGCCGGTGAGGACATCGCCTCGCGCTTTGACGCTCTTCTGAGCGCCTACTGCTCATACGGCGGCTCGGTGTGCTTCCAGATAGAGAGCGCGGAGGATTATGAATATCTCAAGGCGAACATGGACTGGATGCTCACGGGCTGGTTTGACCGCAATCTCTGGGGCACATGGAACTATCAGACATGGTATTCCGACGCCTACCGCACAATGACCGTATCCATTTCCGGCTGAGGCCGGGCGGCCGCAAGGCCATATAAAGGACGTACACATGAAAAAATTCTTTGACCCAAGTATGCTTCGTTTCCTGCTGGTGGGCGTGGTGAACACGCTGGTCGGCGCGGGAATAATGTTCCTGCTGTATAATCTGGCCGGCTGCTCCTACTGGCTCAGCTCCGCGGCGAATTATATCGTCGGCGGCGTTGTAAGCTATTTTCTCAATAAGTATTATACCTTCAAAAACACCGAGCGCTCGTGGCGGCAGGTTCTCCGCTTCGCGCTGAACGTGGCGGTGTGCTGGCTGCTGGCCTACGGTATCGCAAAGCCGCTGGCTCTGCGGCTGCTCGCGGGCTTCGACGAGAAGCTTCAGACCAACGCCGCAATGCTGGCGGGACTGTGCCTCTACACCGCGCTCAATTACCTTGGCCAACGCTTCTTCGCGTTCCGGACAAAGGAGGACTGACCCATGCTTGAATGGTTCACCGGCACGATAGCCGGGAAGTTTATCTCGACCTTTTTCATCTCCATGCTCCCCGTCGTGGAGCTGCGCCTCGGCCTGCCGTACGGCATCGCGCTGGGGCTGGATTACCCGCTGGCGCTGACGGCGGCAGTGCTCGGCAACATGCTGCCGGTGCCGTTCATAATCCTGTTCATCCGGCAGATTTTCGCGTGGATGCGGCGGCATATGCCGAAGCTCGACGGCTTCGTCGCAAAGCTTGAAACAAAAGCGCATCTCAAGGGCGAATCGGTGCAGAAGTACGGTCCCTTGGGGCTGCTGATTTTCGTCGCCATCCCGCTGCCCGGCACGGGCGCGTGGACGGGGGCGCTGGTCGCGGCGCTGCTGGACATGCGGATGCGCAAGGCCGTGCCGAGTATCCTGCTCGGCGTGCTTATTGCGGCCGGGATAATGACGGCGCTCACCTTCGGGGTCATCCATATAGCAGGGTGAGGGCATGAGCGTTTTTGCGATAAAGCTCGCGGCGATGCTTGCCATGCTCATAGACCACTGCGCCTATGTGCTGGATCCGCCGCATTATTTCCTGCTGCGCTGCATAGGGCGCATCGCGTTCCCGCTGTACTGCTTCCTCATCGTCAACGGCCTTGAGCATACGCACGACCGGCGGCGCTACCTCGCGCGGCTGCTGATATTCGCGGCAATCTCACAGCTGCCGTTTGCGATGGCGTTTTACCCCGGCGAGAGCGTTCTCACCGGGCTGAACGTGTTCTTCACGCTGGCCGCGGGGCTTGCGTTCTCGATGCTCTATGCCTCGCGCAGTGAGCGGGACGGGAAGTGGTACGCGTTCGCTGCCGTCACGCTGCTCTATGCCATCGCCGTTTTGCCGAACTCGGATTACGGCTTCGGCGGCACGGCGCTGATCTTTCTGCTGTACATATGCCGCCAGAAAAGAGCAATCCAGATCGCGGCGTTGTGGCTGTGGTGCCTGTGGCAGTATGCGTTTGAGCTGGGAAGCTGGGCGATGTGCGCGTTCGCGGCGGCCGCCGCGATACCGATACTGCTGTATAACGGCCGCCGCGGGCCGGGGCTGAAGTGGCTGTTCTACGGCTTCTATCCCGCGCATCTGCTGATACTCGGCCTGTATGCCTGCGGCATCTGGCCGTGGGCGGCTTGACATCGGAAAGCCATGTTACTATAATAAATAAAACCGGGCGGAGCGCCGCGCGGTTTTTAAACGGGCGATGGTTAGATAAAACTAACCGCACGCCGAGAAAGAGGGAGAATTTCAGATGGACAGAAAAGACGCCATACGCAGCGCTTACCGCATGACCGGAGGCAATAATTTTTATGACGGTATGATGACCTGCTCCACGCTGCCGGGGAAGGCCGTGTGCCGCCTCGTGTGGGCGATGAACAAGGCCGACTGCGAGGAATATCAGGACGCGGCGATGGCCGGTATACCGGATGATTTCGCGGGGCGGCTGTTGGAGGTACCGGTGGGCACGGGCATACTCACGATGCCACTGTATCAGACGCTCCCCGGCGCGGACGTCACCTGCCTAGACTACTCGCCCGACATGATGGCGCAGGCGCGCGAGAAGGCGGAGCGCATGGGGCTGAAAAACGTCACGTTCCGGCAGGGCGACGTGGGCGCGCTGCCGTTTGATGACGCAAGCTTTGACGCCGTGCTTTCGCTCAACGGCTTCCACGCCTTTCCCGACAAGGAGGCGGCGTACCGCGAGGTGTTCCGCGTGCTGAAGCCGGGCGGGATGTTCTGCGGCTGCTTCTACGTGAGCGGGCAGAATAAGCGCACGGACTGGATGATACGCAATCTCTACCAGCCGATGAAGTTCTTCACGCCGCCCTACGAGACGGCGGCCAGCCTGAAGGCGCGGCTTGAGGGCATGTATGAGCAGGTGGAGATGGGCTGCGTGGAGAGTATCGCGTGGTTCAACGCGCGCAAGGCGCTCGGCGAGTGACGGGAGGCGGCGGATATGTCCTTTTTTGAAAATACGCGCAAGCCGGCAGGCTTCGGCGGGCGGCTCATGATTGCGGCGATGAATGCGGGGCACCGCGCGCTGGCGGCGTGGGGCTTCCGGTTTATCGACGTTCCGGAGGACGCGGCGGCGCTGGACTGCGGCTGCGGCGGCGGGGCGAATATCCGGACTCTGCTGAAAAAGTGCCCGCGCGGCAGAGTGAGCGGCATCGACTATTCGGCGGTCAGCGTTGAGAAATCGCGCAGGGTCAACCGCAAGGCCATCGAGGCCGGGCGCTGCGAGGCGCTTCAGGCGAGCGTCGAGAGTATGCCGTTTGCGGACGGGAGCTTCGATATCGTCACGGCGTTCGAGACGGTCTATTTCTGGCCCGAATTGGAGAACAGCTTCCGCGAGGTGCGCCGTGTACTGCGCCGCGGCGGCGTGTTTATGATCTGCAACGAGTGCGGTGGTGACGGGTGCGGCGAGAACTGGGAAAAGGTCGTCAGCGGGATGACCGTTTACAGCGGTGAACAGCTGCGGGACATGCTGGAGCGCGCGGGATTTTCCGGCGTCCGGCTCCATACGAACAGCCGCGGCTGGCTCTGCGTCACCGCGAAAAACGAATAAGACTCTGACAGAAAAAACATCCCCGACTCCGCAATGTCTGCGGAATCGGGGATTTTGAATTTTACGCTTTTTCGCGCTCCATGCGCTCTATGCGCCGCGCGCTTCTGCCGCTCTGATTCACCAGCAGCGGCACACGCTCCACTATCAGCGACGAGGTGTCAAGTCCGTACCACTGCGCCTTGGAGCCGGCGATGTGGCGGATCGCGTACTTCACGTTCAGCACCATCTCGTCCATGCTGGAAAGCCCCGCCTTCGGCGGCACGACCTTATGCAGGATGCAGAACTTGAAGTTGCCGACGTCGGACTTGCCGTATATCGAGTGCTTCCGGTTCTGCGGCGGCAGCTCGCCGCTCTCAATAAGGTCGGAGACTATCTGGCGCAGGTAGACGTTTACGCGCTGATGATCCTTGAAGCCGAGGTGCAGCCGGACGCGGAAAATGTAGTCCGTGCCGTAGGTCTCGACCTCGTAGCGCATCACGCTCGGCTCATCGTGCACGGTCGCGCTGATGAACCAGTAGGCCGAGGCGCGCTTCGCGTCCTTGTCGAGGATGGAATAGAGAATGTCGCGGTCGATGCTCTCAAAATCGCGGCTGTTGTCGAGATAGACGAGGTTGTGGGTCAGGCGCGGTATCTCCGAATCGTCGTGCAGATCTCCGAGGGGCTTGACGAAGTCCGCAAAGTGCAGCGGTACGCAGTACTGCCGCTCAAGCTGCGTCCCGCGGTGCCACACGAGCATGATGAAGAACAGTATCAGCGCCATGATGACCGCGACGTAGCCGCCGTGGATGAACTTGCCGAGGCTGGAGACGAAGAACACCGCCTCTATCGCGCCGAACACGACCAGCACCACCAGCGCAAGCAGCTTCTTCGAGCAGATGCGCCAGAGGTACACCGCCAGCAGCAGCGTCACCGTCAGCATCGACACGGTTATTGCGAGGCCGTAGGCCGTCTCCATGCGGCTGCCGGAGCGGAACAGCAGGACGATGATTATGCAGCCGAACATCAGTACGCGGTTGACGGCGGGGATGTATAGCTGACCCTTGGTGTCCGCCGGGTATTTCACCTCAAGATGCGGCAGCAGGTCGAGGCGTATCGCCTCGGACACGAGCGTGAACGAGCCGGTTATCAGCGCCTGAGACGCGATGACTGCGGCCGCCGCGCCGAGCACTACCGCCAGCGGGCGCAGCGCTTCGGGCAGCATCTGGAAGAAGGGGTTGAGCATTTCAATGCTCTGAAGCTCCGCGTTTCCCTGATTGCATATGAGCCACGCGCCCTGACCGAGATAGTTGAGTATCAGGCATATTTTCACGAACGGCCATGTGATGTATATGTTGTCCGCGCCGACATGCCCCATGTCGGAGTAGAGCGCTTCCGCGCCGGTCGCGGCGAGGAATACGCTGCCGAGGATCATAAAGCCGACCTTGTTATAGGGGCTGTACAACACCTTCACGGCGTACACGGGGTTGAATGCTTTCAGCACGGACGGCAGGTCGAATATATGTACAAGTCCGGTGATGCCGAGAAAGCTGAACCAGATGAGCATGACAGGGCCGAAGGCCTTGCCGATGCGGCTCGTTCCGGCGCGCTGCACGAGAAACAGCGCGAGGATTATCGCAAGCGTCAGGATTATTACGCGGGTCTGCCCCGCGCCGAGGAACGCGTCCATCACGGGGATGGTGCGCAGACCTTCGACCGCCGTTGTCACCGTGACTGCCGGGGTCAGTACGCCGTCGGCCAGCATCGCCGCGCCGCCGACCATCGCCGGAAAGATCAGCCATTTGCCGCAGCCGCGCACCAGCGCGTACAGCGCGAAGATGCCGCCCTCGCCGTGGTTGTTGGCGCGCATGGCGATAAGAACGTGCTTTATCGTCGTCAGCAGGGTTATCGTCCAGATAACGAGCGACAGCGAGCCAATAACCAGCTCCTGCGAGGTCTGCGCGAGGCCGCCGTTGCCCTCGATAATCGACTTCATAACGTACATCGGCGAGGTGCCGATGTCGCCGTAGACGATGCCGATGGTCACAAGCAGCATCGCAAAGCTGACTTTCTTTTTATTTACATTGCTCTTACCCATGGTTACTGATATCTCTTTTCATGGTAATTCTGAAAATTTCGTGTTAAGATTGCGTTAAGAATCCGAAACGCAGTATGATATTAGCACAGTCGCCGCCGAAAAGCAACGGTAAAAAATTTTCTTCACAGCCCCTGAATACAAAGCACCCACGGACACCATGTGCGGTATCCGTGGGCGTTTTGAATATCCGGTTCAGCCGACTACCGGCGGGCGGCCTCCGGCGTCGAACACGGAGTCCACGTCGAAGAAGCGCTCGTTGAGGATGTCGCGGTAATAGGTCATCGAATAGCCGCCGATTTCGATGCGCGACATGAGCGCATAGTCGTCATTCAGCTCGTTATAGACCTTGCTGTCAACGGTGCAGTAAATTTCAAAGCCCGCGTCGAGGATACATTGCAGCGCGGGCTGCTGCACGCGGTAGCCGAAGGGCGCGATGAACAGCCGCGTCTCGCCGATGCAGGGCACGACGTGATCCACCCATTTGTTGATATCGTAGGATATCTTTTCCACCGAGCAGCCGGGGCCGTAGAAATTGTTGACGCGGTTGTGCGTATAGCTGTGGCTGGCGAAGTTCCAGCCGCGCTCCTTGAGCGCCGCGACCACAACGCGCATCTGATCGGCCTGCTCCGGAATGTCGTAATCGTAGCCGAACGCGCCCTGAAAGCCCGTCAGCGCGATGGTGCCCTTATGCCCCTGATACGAAAAATCCGGATGCTCCGCGACGAACGCGTCGACCACACCCATCACGTCCCCGTCGGGGATGATGTCCACGCCGCCGGAGGGATTGTTCACGCGGTACATCAGCTCGCCGCTGTCATCAACGAAAAGCTGCTGGGCATATCCGTCGCCGTAGGCATAGGCCACGTCGTCCACGGAGAGAATAAGCGGGGTCTTGCCTTCGGGCAGCATGATTTTCTGCCGCACCATTTTCCCGTCCTGTTTGACCCAGAGCTTGTCCAGATCGTACAGCACGTAGCCGCGCTCGTAGAGCTGGGGCAGGATCTTTTCAAACTCGGCCTTTTCAGAGAAGCCGGAGTTGTAGCCGCCCATCGGCGTTGCGAGATCGGTGAAGATCATTTCAGGGTAGACTATCAGACTGTGCAGAAAGATATGCGGGATGTCGTCGGTGTAATCCACCAACGCGGCCTTCTCGCTCTCAAGCTCCGCGCGGGCGGCGGCAATCTCGTCGCACTCCAGCTCCGCATCGGACAGCGCGGCTATAGCCTCGTCATAAAAATACTGCTGCGCGAGACTCTGCGCGAGTGAGAGTGCGTCGGCGCGCTTCGCGGCGAGCTCTTCCTGCCGCGCCTGAGCCTCAGGATCGGGCGTCGTCTCGGTGTTCATCGCCGGTTCCGCCGCGTCGGGCGCTGATGCCGCGCCGCGGGAATACAGCGCCGCTGCCGCAATAAGCAGCGACATGGACGCCGCGAGCAGCGCAATGGTTATTATAAGTTTTCTTTTCAAGGCTCCCCCTCCTCAGTGCGCGGAGCTTATCCCTCGGACTTATCTTCCGGCTTCTGCTCCGGCTTTGCGATCCTGAACGTGAAGTACACGGTGAAAATCGACATTGCCGCGGCGGTAGCGACGATCGCGGCGGTGAAGTGCATGGGAATGACCGTGCGCAGCAGGAACACGACCGCCAGCCCGCCGGCATCGACGACGAAGCGGAGCATGTTGCATATCGACACGCTCTTGATGTCATTTTTTGCGACGGCGCGCTTCATAAGCGTGGCGTTCAGCAGAGCGGCGAGCAGTCCCCAGGCCGCGCCGCCGAGAATACTCAGGGCAATTTGCATGATTGATCCGTCCTTTTCTGTTTATACGGCCATTATATCACAGCGCGCGGATATTTCCAACTGTGCATCTTTCACATTTCAGCTAAAAAATTTTGTTATTATTGACGATTATTATTGACGGAAAAAACCGCTTCCAAACCTGCCTGAGATTCCCTCGGTTCCGCGCGCCGCGGCGGGACATAATAAACGCGAGGTGATAAAAAATGAGTCCCAAAGAATTACTTTATATTGACGACGCGCTTGGCCATACCCAGTTCCTTATGACCCAGTGCCGCGAAGCGGCGAACCGGCTCACCGATCCCGCACTGCGCAGGCAGGCGATGGAGCTTGTGAACGCGAACCAGAAACTGTTCACGCAGTTTTACAACCTTGTGTAAGGAGGACAGAGCATGAACGACAAGGAGATAATGGAGGGCATCCTCCTGACGACGAAGGGCGTGTGCGACCTGTATATGCACGGCTCGATAGAGTCCGCCACGCCGAATGTGCACGAGGCGTTCAACACCGCGCTCAACGACAGTCTGTGTATGCAGGACGGCATTTATAAGCAGATGGCCAGCCGCGGCTGGTATCCGTCCGAGCAGGCACAGCAGCAACAGCTCCAGCAGGTCAAGCAGAAGTACACCGCCATGGGCTGAGTAAAAGCATCAACAGGGATCGCCATCTAGGCGGTCCCTGTTGATATATGTGCGTAATCAGAAGCCGTTTTTCGTGAAGCTCTCCCAGCTGCGGTGCAGATATGTCTCCAGCGGCAGCGGCTCGCCGATGTAGCGCGCGTCGCGCCCGTCGGCCAGAAACTCCGCCAGATATTCAGGCCGCCCCGCGGTGTGCACGATCGGCAGTCCACTGCGCTCCGAAGTCTCACGCAATACGTCGTAGCCGCGGCGCAGATCGTCCGCGCTCGCGTAGTTGAGAAGGTTCGAGTTGTTGATAAGTCCGGTCACGCGCTCCCGCGCGAAGCCCTCCATCTCGCCCATGAGCTTCATTATCTTCTCCGGCGATTCCGACATCGGGCGGAACACATTCACAATGTCCCACACCTCAAGCTGACCCGGCTCCAGCGCGGCAAAATCGCTGTGATACCGCCCCAGCGACATTGCGCCCGCCGAGTCGCCGCCGACGTCGAACACGACGAGATCCCAGTCCTGCGCGAAGGCCGAGGCCACAGCGGCGGACATGTTGCTCGGCGTCAGTCCCTTTCCGGCGAAGGTCGGGGACACGACATCTATCTTGTTCTGCTCAAGCAGCTCGACGCGGTCGGACATGCGGAAATAGTCGTTGACCTTGTCGAGGTCGATGACCTGCGTGCGCTCGCCGCGCGCGGCGGCGCGGATCGCGATGTTCAGCGCGATCTCCGTCTTGCCGGAGCCGTAGTTGCCGATAAGGATTATGTATCTGCCCTTTCCCATAGCTGCACCTCCCGTGTTTTTGTTATTCTATATTATACTCCTTTTTCCGCCGGACGCAATATGCGCGCGTTGACATCGCGGTTCCGTGCAGGTATAATATATCACACACTATACATCGGGAGGACTGTGCATGGACGCGGAGTTTATAAATCTAACGGCTGAGAACATAGCGGACGAGCACCTTTGCTGCATCATCCGCACGAAAAAGCCCCATCCCGGCGTCGAGGCCAAGCGGGAGTGGCTGGCCGCGCGCCTGCGTGAGGGGCACGTTTTCCGTAAGCTGAACACGGGCGACTGCGTGTTTATCGAGTACGCCCCGCTTGAAACGGCGTGGGCGCCGGTGGAGGGGGAGAACTACATCTATATCTACTGCCTATGGGTTCTGGGCGCGCCGCGGGGCAGCGGCTATGGCCGCGCGCTGATGGAATACTGCATCGCCGACGCGAAGGCCAAGGGCAAGTCGGGCATATGTATGCTCGGTGCGAAGAAGCAGAAATCGTGGCTCTCGGATCAGAGCTTTGCAAAAAAGTTCGGCTTCGCGGCGGTGGACAGCACCGCGGACGGGTACGAGCTGCTGGCGCTGTCGTTCGACGGGAGCGTCCCATGCTTTGCGGAGAGCGCAAAGCGGCAAAGGACAAATGCGCAGGGGCTGCTGGTGTACTACGATTTTCAATGTCCCTTTATCCCACAGCGCGTGGAAAAACTGCGCGAATATTGCGCGGCGCACGGTATCCCTGCCGCGTTTGAGCTTGTAGATTCGCTTGAAAAGGCGAAGTCATTGCCATGCGTGTTCAATAACTGGGCGGCGTTCTGGAACGGCAGCTTCATCAGCGTCAATCAGCTTGACGGCGCGGCGCTGGAAAAGCTCATCCGCCGCGCGCCCCAGCCTTGACAAAACATGGGCGCGAGGCTATCATGTATACAATGAAATCATAAGGAGCGCTTTGAATGAAACAATGCATGGATTCTGAAAATCTGCACAGACGGCTGAAGAAAATCATCGGTCAGGTGCAGGCAATCGACCGCATGATCGACGAGGACGTGCCGTGCGAAGATATACTTTCGCAGATAAACGCCGCGAAATCTGCGCTGCACGGCTGCGGCAAGGTCGTGCTTGAGGGGCATATCCGTCATTGTGTGCGCGACGGCATAGAGCATGGCGACGCGGACAAGACCATAGAGAACTTCACAAAGGCGGTCGAGCGCTTTTCAAACATGGGCTGATAACGATGCGGCGCGCAGTCTCTTGGCTCCCTTGCGCAAAGGGAGCTGTCAGCGCAGCTGACTGAGGGATCGTCTTGCTGTAAAAATGCTGCGTGTTTGCCTATAATCGACGCGTACTCGCGCGTTTCTCTGCGCAATCCCTCCGACTCGGCATACGCCGAGCCACCTCCCTTTACATCCCCAAGGGGACTAGCTTCGCGTCGCAAGTGGAGGCGCTTAGCGGAATAAAACCTCCCGACGGTTCAAAACGAACCGTCGGGCATCTTTTATATCGAGTCATTTCACTGCTCGTTCCAAGCCTTGACCTCGGTGCGGAGCCAGTCCGCCCACTCGGCGATGCCCTCGCCGGTGCGGGCGGAGATCGGGATGATCTTCATATTCGGGTTGAGCTTGCGGACATACTTTTTGCAGGCTTCAAGGTCAAAATCAAAATACGGCATGACGTCGATCTTATTTATAAGCAGCACGTCGCAGATGGAGAACATCAGCGGGTACTTGAGCGGCTTGTCGTCACCTTCGGGGACGGACAGAATCATCGCATTCTTGACCGAGCCGGTGTCAAACTCCGCGGGGCAAACGAGGTTGCCGACATTTTCGAGGATGGCGAGGTCAACGTCGTCCACGCCGAGACCGTCAAGCCCCTGCTTGGTCATGCCCGCGTCGAGATGGCACATGCCGCCGGTGTGCAGCTGGATGACCTTCGCGCCGGTCTTTTCGATGGTGGCGGCGTCAACGTCGGAGTCGATGTCGGCCTCCATGATGCCGATGCGGAACTCGTCCTTCAGCGCGGCGATGGTGGCCTTGAGGGTCGTGGTCTTGCCGCTGCCGGGGGAGGACATGAGATTGAGAAGGAAGGTGCGGTCGCGCTTGAGCTGCTCGCGCACGAGATCAGCTTCGCGGTCGTTGCTTTCAAATACGCTCTTTTTTATCTCCAGAACTCTGAATCCGTCCATAATTAGCCTCCGAAAATATGTGATAATCTAATTCTATCACAGTCAGTAGAACAATTCAAGCGCGGCGGCGAAGCTGCGGTCAAACTCGTCCCGGTTCTTATAGTATCCGCTGGCGGCCGACGCGAGATACAGCCGCTTGCCGCCGTAGATATCCATCAGCGCCTGCGCAAGCGCGGAATCGCCGGTGTAGCTCGCGCCGGAGATGAGCGGGATGCAGCCGCCGTCCAGCGCCGCCGCGGTGTAGCGCGCCGGGGCGCACAGCCATTTGATGAATTCCGCCGCGCCGCCGAGCTTTTCGCTTGCCCGCGTGGTAACCGCAAGGCCGAACAGCTCCGCACTGCACATGTCCTCGCCGCCGTCAACGCCCGGAAACGCGTAGACGCGCATCCCCTCCGGCAGCTCGCCGCCGAGCTTTGAGGAGTGCACCAGCGCGCATATGACGCCGCCCTGCTCGACAAGGCGCGCGGCGTTGCCGTCCAGCGCGCGCAGTCCGTGGTTGTAGGCCGCGTCCGCCAGCAGATTATAGAGCGCCTTGTACTCCTCGCTCTGCATATCCAGCTCCGCGTCGCCGGTGAACTCCTCGCCGTGCTGGAGCATACAGTTATAGAAAATGTCCGCGAACGAGTCCGCCGTCATAAACGGCTCGCCGGTGCTGCGGCCGTAGGCCGTGGCGATGGAGCACAGCGCTTCGATAGTCCCAAAAGCGGCGGAGCCGACGCCCGCGCCGGTCTTTGACGCGTCAAACGCCGCGCCGTTGACGTACAGCAGCTGCGTCTGCGCGCCGAGCGGGAAATAGCTGCGCCCGACGCTGAGCGAATATATATCCACTCCGCTGAGAAATTCCGGCGCGCCGTCGCCAAGCGCTGCCGAGAGGTCTGTGAGCTTGTCCTGCTCATAGAGCGCGAAGGCGCGCTCATGGCCGCAAAGCAGCAGGTCAGGATGCCCGCTGTCGAACGCGGCGGCGAGCTTCTGCTCGCTGTCAAACGCGCGCGGCACGACCTTGTAGCCGCTGTGGGTTTCGTTGAATTCCTCGGCGAGCTGCACAAGGTTCTCCGCCATCGGCGCGGATTCGACGTACCAGAGCTTGAGCTGATGCTGCTCATCAGGCTCCGAGACCTCGCCCGCACAGGCGCACAGCAGCAGTGTGCATAGGCACAGCAGCGCTGGCATGAGTTTCTTGATTGCTGTCATATTCACTCCTGTTTGTGGGGCTGCTGCCCCACTTTGCAGTTGAATCTGCGAAAAATGTATGGTGTATTCGCCATTTATATCACATTTTTACAAAAAGTGCAAGCGGCACTTGACAATCCGGTGTATGATATAAATATGAAATCAATGGAGCTGATAGCATGAAATATAAAACCATCCTCTTTGACATGGACGGCACGGTGCTCTACACTCTGCCCGACCTCTGTGACAGCGTGAACTATTCCCTCGCGCAGTTCGGCTACGCGCCGATAACGATAGAGCAGACGCGCCGCTACGTCGGCAACGCGTCCCGCCGACTCATCGAGCAGGCCGCGCCCGGCGCGGACAGCGAGACCGTGGATCGCATCCTCGACTTCTACAAGCCTTGGTACGCAGCGCATTGCAGCGTCAAGACCCGCCCGTACGACGGCATACCGGAGCTGCTGCGCCGCCTGCACGACGCGGGGCACAGACTCGCCATCGTCTCCAACAAGCCCGACGAATCGGTCAAGGAACTGGCGGAAAAGTTCTTCCCCGGCGTGCTGGAGACCGCCGTCGGCGAGAGCGCGGGCGTGCGGCGCAAGCCATGGCCGGATACCGCCGAGGCCGCGCTGAAATTCATGGGAGAGGGCAAGGACTCCGCCGTCTATGTCGGCGACTCCGAGGTGGACATCCAGACCGCGCGCAACGCGGGACTGCCATGCATCAGCGTAAGCTGGGGCTTCCGCAGCCGCGAGACGCTGCTGGATGCGGGCGCGTCGGTCATCGTCGACAGTATCGACGAGCTGGAACGGCTGCTGAACGAGTAAAACTCACGATATTTTTAATCCCTGAGAGCTTCCTCTCAGGGATTTTTTGCGCTTTCAAAGCGGCTGTTTTTTGATCTGCGCCCAGCGGCGGGGATACTTTGCGGGCGTGTCGGCGGTTTTGCGGATGATGATCGCGCTGTGAGTCGCGTCGGTGCCGGGGACGAGATACTTTTTCACGTTCTCCACCTCGCCGCCGAGAAGCTTTATCGCGCGCTTGGCGTCGTTAAGCTCTTCCGCGCAGTCCGGCCCCTTCATCGCAATGAACGCGCCGCCCTTTTTCACCAGCGGCAGGCACAGCTCGCACAGCAGATTCAACCGCGCGACGGCACGGGAGCAGGCGATATCGAAGCCCGCGCGCAGCTGCTCCGGCGCTTCCTCGGCGCGGGCGTGGATGCACCGCACGTCGTCAAAGCCGAGCATCGCGCAGGTGTCGCGCAGAAAGCCGATGCGCTTGTCAAGACTGTCCAGCAGCGTCAGCTCCATGTCCGGGCAGGCGATCTTCAGCGCGAGGCCGGGAAAGCCCGCGCCCGTGCCGACGTCGATAACGCGCTTGCCGCGGAAATCCGCCATGCCAAGCAGCGCCGCGCAGTCGAGAAAATGCAGGCGCGCCACGTCCTCCTCGCCGCTTATCGCGGTGAGGTTCATCACGGCGTTCATTTTTTCGAGATGTTCAAAATATATGCGGTAGCGCGCGTCGGCGCCGCTGTCCGGCGTCACGCCGAGCGCGGCAAAGCCCGCGGCCAGAGTATCTTCAAGAAGCATAAGTTTCTCCGTAAGGTCACTGATAGAAGTCCATCAGGCCGAGTGTGCAGCAGAACTGGAGATCTGTGCGGAACCATGTATCGTCCGCAAGATGCGGGTTGAGGAAATACATGCTGGCGCCGACTGTGTTGTAGCCCTCAAGCACGAGGTAGGTTGCGATGATGGCCTCCTCGGTGGGGTCTGCGTACACCGAGCCGTTGCCGACCGGCTCAAACTGCTGGCCGTACTTCTCGTCAAATATGACGTCGAACACGTTGTCGGGATACTCGTCGCTCGCCACGCGGTTGAGAACGACGTTGCCCACGCCGATCATGCACGACAGGGGCTCGTTCTGCGCCTCGGCGCGGATGATGCGTGAAAGCCAGAAGATGTCCTCCGAGACGAAGTTGATGTCGTAATAATTGTCCCCGCCCTGAAGCACGTTCAGCTCGCCGCGTTTGAGCTCAACGCGCGGCTGATCGTCCTCCGGAACGCTGTATTCAAATCCAAAGATGCGCGCGAGCACCTCCAGCGGCAGGTATATCTGCCCGCCGGAGCGGAAATATCCGTCAGGCGTGTAGAGATAGCGGCCGTTGACGCGGGTGTAGCCGAAGTCGGAATTGACGTACATGTCAAAGTTGGGGCCGGTGAAATACAGCTCCCCGTCCTTGAACAGGGCGGAGATGCCCAGCGAATAGAAATCGCTGACAGACTCCATCGAGAGGTATATTTTCCCGTTGTCGAGATACGCGCGTCCGCGGAGCAGCCCGTCGAGATATACCCGCAGGTCGGTGCGCTGCCCGCCGCCGTCCGCAAACGCGATGCTGCCCGTAAGCAGGCACAGCGCAAGCAGCAGGCACAGCGTCTTTCTCAAGCGTGCTTTCATAGGCGATCAGGTCTGGGACGCCTTGTATTCCTTGAGCGCCTGCGCGAGCTGATCCGGACATGAAGTGCTCTTGTATCCGCAGCGGACGCCCTCCATGAGGCTGATGGCCTCGTCAACGTCCATACCGGCGACAAGGCGGGCGATGCCCTGAAGGTTGCCGCTGCACCCACCGGTGACTTTAAGGCTCTTTATTTTGCCGCCCTCGATGTCCAGCTCCATCAGCTTGGAGCACACGCCCTTGGGCTTATATGTAAATTCCATGGTCAGTTTCCTTTCTATATAAAATACCATACTAATTTTAGTTCCTGACCCGCTCAATGTCAAGTTAATTTGACTTAATGGGCGAAATATCGCGCCGTTTCGCCGCATAGATAATTATGGAGAGGAGGCGGCGCAGGGAATGAAAACGTCCAAAAAGCTTGCTGCGGCGGGGGTCGCGGCGCTGTGCATATATCTTGCGGCATCCGGCGGGCTGGCCGCGCGGGCGCGCGACGCCGTTCTGCGCGGGATAGGCGCGGAGCGCATGAAAAACGTGTCCGTCGTGACGGACATGACGGCGTGCCCGGCCTCCGTCCAGACGGAGTTTATCGCGCCGGAGACAAGCCCCAGCCCGGAGCCGTCCCCGGAACCCAGTCTGGAACCGGCGGAGAGCGCAGCGGAGGACATCCTGCCCACCACGATAAGCGGCGGGCTGAGCATCCGCAACGAGACGTCGTACCCGATCGACATCGCGGCCGTGCTTGCGCAGGGGCCTGACGTCAGGCTCAGCGCGGACGAGCCGCAGATCCTCATTATCCACACCCACAGCAGCGAGGCATACACTCCGGCGGGGCTTGACCGCTACGAAGCGAGCGACACCTGCCGCACTGAGGACACTGAATATAATATAGTACGCATCGGCGACGAGCTGACCGCGCTTCTGACCGAGGCCGGGCTGAATGTTATCCACGACCGCGGGATATACGACTATCCGAGCTACACCGGCAGTTACAGCCGGTCGGGCGCGGCGGTGGAGCAGTATCTGGCGGATTACCCAAGCATCGGGATAGTGATAGACATGCACCGCGACGCGCTCGGCTCCGACGGCGTGGTGTACAAAACAATGGCGGAGGAGAGCGGCGTGTGCGCAAGTCAGATAATGCTGCTGTCGGGCACCGACGAAAGCGGGCTTGAAAATCCGAATTGGCGCTCGAATCTGGCGCTGGCGCTGTATCTGCAGGAGGCGGTCAGCCGCCGGCACGGGACGCTGATGCGGCCTGTGAATCTGGTGCCGCAGCGGTATAATCTGCATCTGACGCGCGGCTCGCTGATAATGGAGGTCGGCAGCAGCGGCAATACGCTTCAGGAGGCACTGGCCGCGATACGGCTCTTCGCGGACGCCGCCGCCCCCGCCCTGCTGGAACTGGTGGAATAGGGGGGGATGCGCCAGTGCAGAATCGTTGCCGTGAAGCACTGCCCCGATGTTGCCCCAGTCCAAAATCTTTGCCGCGGAGCGCTGCCCCTTCTAGGGGAAGTGGCGCGCTAGCGCCGAAGGGGTCGCCAGAGTATAGACACGGGCAGAGGGGAAAAGAAAGCGTGCACTATAAAATATAATCGTAGGGGACGGCCTCTGTGCCGTCCCTTAAACCGTGCATCTTTTACCGCACGAAAATTGATGTCCTCCCTCTTGGCTCCCTCTGACGAGGGAGCTGTCGGCGTTAGCCGACTGAGGGAGAGAACAATCCTGCGCCTTGTGCCGCATTAAAATTGACGCGTCAGACTCAAAATCACCATGTCATTCCGAGGAGCGAAGCGACGTGGGAATCCGTTCTCCTCAATGCCGTATTAAAACACATTGCCGTCCAGAAAAGAAACGGATTGCCACGACCAGTGACATCGGTCACTGGCCTCGCAATGACAGATATTGTCTTTATATTGCCTTTCCTTTTACCTATTGGCACTAGACCCAGTCCGGCGACCCCTCAGTCGCTAACGCGCCAGCTCCCCTAGAAGGGGCACCGCTTCGCGGCAAAGATTTTAAACGCCGCATTGACTATTTGCCATCCCCTAAAACGCCCGCGAAAAATTTTTTCGATTTTTTCAAAAAAACTCTTTACAAATCGAAAAGCGTGTGCTATATTTATATCAGTAATAAGAATTATTATTGTTTTGGAGAAACGCGATGGACGTTCACAGAAAAAACAGCAAAAAACGTCAGGCCATTCTCGAATCCCTCCGCTCCGTGACCGATCACCCTACGGCAGAGATGATCTACAACCGTCTCAAGCCTGAGTACCCCGACCTCAGCCTAGGCACGGTCTACCGCAACCTCGCGGTGTTCCTCGAAGAGGGGCAGATAATCAGCGTGGGCACGGTGGACGGGCAGGAGCGCTACGACGCAAGAACGGATTTCCACGCGCACCTTGTGTGCCGCCGCTGCCGCTGCGTCACCGATATCGAGCCGACTGACGAGGTCAAGACAATCTGCGAAGCACTGGCGCGCAGCTCCGGCTGCAAGCCGGACGGCATCAGCCTCAGCTACACCGGCCTGTGCAGAAACTGTCTCGCAGACGAATAAATCTGCTTTATTGAGAAATCAATAAATATATAATCTTATTAAAAAAATAATTACTTTGGAGGAAAATTACTATGAAGAAATGGGTTTGCCCTGTATGCGGTTATGTTCACGAAGGCGACGTTCCCCCTGCCGAATGTCCTGTATGCCATGTTCCCGGCTCCAAGTTCATCGAGCAGAAGGCCGATAAGGTCTGGGCGGCGGAGCATGTTGTCGGCGTCGGCAAGCAGTTCGGCGCGGACGTCCCCGAAGATGTGCGCGAGCAGATCATTGCCGGACTGAGAGCAAATTTTGAAGGCGAGTGCACCGAGGTCGGCATGTACCTTGCAATGGCGCGCGTTGCGCACCGCGAGGGATACCCCGAAATCGGCATGTACTGGGAGAAGGCCGGCCTTGAGGAGGCTGAGCACGCGGCGAAGTTCGCGGAGCTTCTCGGCGAGGTCGTCACCGACAGCACCAAGAAGAATCTTCAGATGCGTGTTGATGCCGAGAACGGCGCGACCGACGGCAAGTTCCAGCTTGCAAAGCTCGCAAAGCAGTACAATCTCGACGCGATCCACGACACTGTCCACGAGATGGCTCGCGACGAGGCGAGACACGGCAAGGCCTTCGAGGGCCTGCTGAAGCGCTACTTCGGCAAGTAATTCAGCCTAAAATAAGCCTTTTGGAGAGGAAGCAGGAACAAACCTGCTTCCTCTTTTTGTCCAAGAGTGGAAAACAAGGTGGAAAGTTGCTTTCTCAACCCGTTCCAACAGCGATAAAGTGGAAATTGAAAAAGTGGAATTTATGAGAAGCGGATTTTCCGCGTTTCTCCGTTGTTTTGTGGGGCTGATTACAGCCCCATTTCTTTTACCCTGCGATAGAACGTGTTGGGCTTCAAGCCCAG
>CAVCWF010000229.1:1320-11885 GCA_963605945.1 Lachnospiraceae bacterium | reverse complement strand
GTCTGATAGAGGGCGTCCTCGTCGTACCACTCGTCGTCCTCGAAGGTGAGACCCTCGGTCTCCAGAGTGACAAGCTCGTGACCCTTTATCGTCATCTTCGACTCATCGAACTTCGCGTTGACGGGGATCATAATTCTGCCGAGATCCTTCGCCTCGGAGTCCATAGTCTCGACGCAGTACACCAGCGGGCCGCGCTCGACGGCGACCTGATTGAGGTCTTCCTCGACCTTGGTGTGGGCGATGGTGAGACGCGGGGTGAGATCCATGTCAAGCTCGACGACGGTGTTTGCTATATCCTCGACGCGCACGTCGAAGTAGCTTTCCGCGGACTTCTTGTCAAGCTCCGCGACGACCGCGCCGTTGACGCTGACCTTGCCCTTGCGCAGCCAGCCGGGGATACGCAGCTTGAGCGTGAAGGGAACGTTGTTCTCAACATCCTCGAAGCGGAAGCGGATCTTGCCGCACCAAGGATACTTGGTCTCCTGACGGAGCGTGAATTTCGCGCCGTTTGCAAGGGCGGCCTTCAGGTGGCTCTCGCCGTACATGCCGAGCCAGACGGCGTCGTCGGACTGCATGTATGCGTACTCGCTCGACTCGGTGATGAAGCGCGCCATGTTCGGAGGGCAGCAGAAGCAGGACATGGTGTTGACTCTGGTACGCGGCCAGATGACCTCGTAGTCCAGCTCCTCGGTACGGCGGAGCATGTTCTCGTAGAAATACTTGTCGCCGTCGAGGCTGACGGAAGCGATGGTCAGGTTGAGCATGGTGCGCTCGATGAGGTCGAAGTACTTTGCCTTCGGGTCAAGCGCAAACATGCGGAGATTCCACATGATGGAGCCGAGCGCACCGCAGGTCTCGTTATAGGCGGTGATGTTCGGCAGCTGGTACTCATAGCCGTAGGCCTGATGCACGAAGCTGACCTTTGCGCCGTTGAGATACGGGAACAGGCCGTAAGGCGAGTTGCCGGTGTACAGCGCGGCGTTGCCGCCGTTGAGGTAGGTTTTCTGCATGAAGCCGTTCTTCCACACTCTGTCGAGCATGGCTCTGTACTCCTCGTCGCCGGTCTCGGCGTAGAGGTCGGCAACGCCGGCATACAGATAGGTGGAACGGACGCAGTGACCCATGATCTTTTTGTGGGAGCGCAGCGGAGTGGCGTCCTGATTGTCGAAGGAGCCGTCCTTGACCAGATCGCGCACCGCGACGGCCATCTTTGCAATTTCAAGGAATTCCTTGTCGCCGGTGGTGCGGTACAGCTCTACCAGACCCATGTAGTGGGAGGGGCAGACCTCGGTCTTGGCTTCGCCCGCGTCGAGGAAGCCCTGATACATGGTGCGCAGGTATCCCGCCGCCTTTATCGCTATCTTCAGGAACGCGTCCTTGCCGGTAACGCGCTTATAGGTGCAGGCCGCCGTGAACAGGTGGCCGAAGTTATAGCACTCGAAATCGTTGATATCGCCCAGACGGGAGCTGTCTCCGTCGGTTCTCTTGCGGTCGGCGATTATCTGCTTGGTGGAGATATAGCCGTCGGGCTGCTGGCACTTGCCGATAAGCTCTATGTAATCGTCAAGCTCTTCTTCAAGCTTCTTGTCGCGGCGCTTTGCAACGACATAGGTCGCCGCCTCAAGCCACTTGTAGAAGTCGCCGTCGCCGAAGGGGGTGCCTTCGTGATCGCCCTCGGCGATACCTGCCGCGACGCGGAAGTTCTCAACGACGTGGAACCAAGGATCCTTATCCTCAAACATTGCGCGGATGTGGGGCACGGTGCTGTCGGCCGCGACGTCGAAACGCTCGCGCCAGAAGCCGCCATCCCAGTCTACGTTCTCCTGCGCAACAGAATATACCTTTGCATACGGGCTTTTACTGGTGTCAATTATCATGTGATTTTCTCCTGTATACTATAAAACTGAATAATTGATAATCAGATCAGGCCTTTACGCTCAAGCGCCTTTCTGAGCTCCGCAGCGCCGAAACGCGGGCTGCCGAGGAAGGGCTTGCCGAAGTGCTCGCGCAGATGCGGCTCGGCATATGCCATGCTGCCCTGAGCGAGAACGATGACGTCCACCTTGTCGATTATCTCCTCCGCGGCGCTGGTGAGGCGGGCGCGGAACTGATCCTGATCAAGGCCGAATGCGCCGTCAACAAGGCAGTCGACAAGCTCAACATGCTTGCCGGCCTCGCGGGCAACGCGGGCGACCGTGTTCTTGGTCGGGGTCAAGGTGGTGGGCAGAGTCGCCATGACGCCGATGCGGGAGCCGAGACGAACCGCCTCGCGGCACATCTCTTCGTCAACGCGGACGATGGGAACGCCGATATAGCGGGCAGCGTCCTGCGCACAGTCGGCAACCTCGCCGACGGAGGAGCACAGGTTGAGCATTGCGTCAACGCCCTCTTCGGCCGCCTTCATGTACATGCCGATAAGGCGAGCCGCGGGAGCGGTGGTGACATAGCCCGCTTCGCGCACGTCAGCCAGAATGCTGGGATCCTGCAGGCTGAGCATTTCAACGTCGTCGCCGAGCTGCTTTTTGACTTCTTCTTCCACCAGTTCGATAAGTTCCGGTGTCGTGCTTGTATAAATCAAACCAACTTTCATTTTAAATCGCCTCGTTTTTCAGAATTTCTCTCTTCGGACGTACTACATCCTACCTTGTCAATATGATAACATGCAATTTACAATCTGTAAATTGGAAGTATTGCTGAGAATTGAGTTCATTTTTTATTAACAATGCCTATAAATAAATTAACACTGCCTATTGATAGCGCTCACTCACACATTTTTGTCCTCCCTGCGGGTCATTCGTCAATACGCCAATGCGACGCCGGGCTTGTGAAAATATTCTCTTGAAATTAAATCCTTTTATGATATACTCGAATTAACATAGTACATATGACGTGGGCAGAAAAACACAGAAGGGAGCAGACATATGCTGAATCTTGACAAGCTGCTGATCAACTACATGGACACCCCCTCCGGGGTGGAGCGCGAGCCGGTCATCGGCTGGAAGCTCAGCTCCGACCGGCAGAACGTGACCCAGCATTCATATAGAATACGCATCAGCGAATCCCCATCCTTCGATGAGTGCGTGTTCGATTCCGGCGAGGTAGTCTCCGACGAATCGGCGCACGTTCGCCCGAAGGCCGAGCTGAGAAGCATAAAGAGATATTACATCCGCGCGGAAGTCACCGACGACGCCGGAGAAAAGGCCGTCGGCGACAGCAGTTTCATCACCGCCTATATGGATAACGGCGAGTGGGCGGGCGAATTCATAACCGCTGAGCGGGAGGCCGACAAGGACGAAAGCTTCGGGACGCTGCTCCGCAAGGAATTTTATATCGACTCGCTGCCGCAGGCCGCATACTTCGTCGGCACGGCGCACGGCCTGTACATCCCGTACCTGAACGGCAGGAAAATCGGCGGCGACGTCCTCGCCCCCGGCTGGACGTCCTACAACAAGCACCTGCTTTATCAGGTATACGACATAAGCGGCGAGCTTCTTCCCGGCGTCAATGCCCTCGGCGTGTCGCTCGGCGCAGGCTGGTACAAGGGCAAGATGAGCTACAACCTCAACCGCAACCACTACGGCACGCGCACAGCCTTCGGCGGCTACATAATTCTGGACTACGCCGACGGGCGCAGGGTCGTTATCGGCAGCGACGCAAGCTGGAAAGGCTCGCGCAGTCCGATCCTGTTCTCCGAGATATACGACGGCGAGACCTACGACGCGCGGCTGGAGCAGCCGGGATGGAACACTCCCGGCTTCGACGATTCCGCATGGTCTCCGGTCGAGACAGTTGCGCAGGACGTCTCCGTGCTCGCGCCCACGCGCGGCAGGGGGATTCAGATAATAGATTCCTTCACGCCGCGCCTGATTACCACACCGCGCGGCGAAACCGTGCTCGACTTCGGGCAGAATCTCTCCGGCTGGTGCCGTTTCAAAATAAAGTCCGCGCCGCGCGGGAGCAAGGCAGTCATGCGCTTTTTCGAGACGCTTGATGCCGACGGCAACGTCTACACCGCAAATCTCCGCACCGCGAAGCAGACCGTAGATTACACCTGCGGCGGCGGGGACGCGGAATATCAGCCGAGCTTCGCCTACCACGGCTTCAGATACGCGCAGATACTGGAATGGCCCTGCGAGGTCTGCGCCGAGGACTTCACCGCGCTCGTGCTGCACACGGCCATGGATGAGACCGGCTCCTTCGTCTGCTCCGATTCGCTTCTCAACCAGCTTCAGCACAACATTCTCTGGAGTATGAAGGGTAATTCCCTCGACGTACCCACCGACTGCCCACAGCGCGACGAGCGTCTGGGCTGGACGGGCGACGTGCAGATTTTCTGCAGTACGGCCATGTTCCTGATGAACGCGTATTCGTTCTACGCCAAGTGGCTCCGCGACGTCGCATTCGATCAGACCGAGGACGGCGCGGTCGCGCACATCGTGCCGGACATCGTCTCCGGCAAGAGCGACGAGGACTGGCTGACCAAGCAGGGCTGCAGCGGCGCGTCCGCATGGGCGGACGTCGACATCATCCTCCCGTGGAACCTCTACCTCACCTACGGCGACACCGGCATCATCCGCCAGCAGTACGACTCCATGAAGCGCTGGATAGATTTTATGACGGCGCACAGCAGCGAGGGCTGCCTGTTCTCCTACAAGCTGCAATTCGGCGACTGGGTCGCGCTCGACGCGGAGGAGGGCAGCTATTTCGGCGCAACGCCCACGGCCTACACCTGTGCCGCGTTCTACTGCTATTCTACCCGGCTGTTCGCGAAAATGGCCGCAGTCATCGGTAAAACCGAGGACGCGACGCACTACGGCAGACTTGCCGAGGAGCTGCGCAAGTCCTTCAACGAGCACTTTGTAAATTCCGACGGCACGCTGACAGTCAAAACGCAGACCGCGCACATCGTCGCGCTGCATCTCGACCTTGTACCGAACGAGCTTCGCCCCAAGCTCGCCGCGGAGCTGAAGCGGCTGCTTGACGCAAACGGCGGCCATCTGCTCACCGGCTTCATCGGTACGCCGTATTTCTGCCACGCGCTCAGCGACAACGGCTATGTCCGCGACGCGTACAGTCTGCTGCTGAAGGACGATTTTCCGAGCTGGCTGTATCAGGTAAAAAAAGGCGCGACGACCGTCTGGGAGCACTGGGACGGGCTGAAGCCCAACGGCACAATGTGGAGTCCCGACATGAACTCCTTCAACCACTATTCCTACGGCTCCGTGGGCGACTGGATGTACAAGGACATCGGCGGACTGTGCGCCGAGGAGGCTACGCCCGGCTACAAGCATTTCACCATACGCCCGCGCATGGACTCCCGCATCGGCTGGGCGGAGCTGCGCTATGACAGCATATACGGCCAGATCCTCTCCCGCTGGGACAGAAGCGGCAGCGCGGTCTCGCTGAAGATAAGCATCCCGGCGAACACCGGAGCGCGGGTCGTTCTGGAGGACGCGCTCAGCGTCACCGCCACCGGCGGGCTGGATTTCAGGCAGGACGGCGGGGCGCTCTGCGCCGAGGCCGGTTCCGGAACCTACATTATAAATTACACCGTCGATGGTGACGGACAATAACATACAACACAGGAGGCGTCTATGAACAACAAGATCAAAATTGGCTTTGCTCCCACCCGCAGAAGCATTTTTTCAGCCCCGGACGCGATCAAATACGCCAATCTGACCCGCGCGAAGCTGGACGAGCTGGGCGTCGAGTATGTTGATATCACGGATATCAACGACGAAGGTCTGCTCTACGACGAAAACGACCGGCTGCGCATGGTAGAGAAATTCCGCGCCGCCAAGGTGGACGGGCTTTTCGTGCCGCACACCAATTTCGGCACCGAGTACGAGGTCGCCCGCCTCGCAAGGGATCTGAACGTGCCGGTGCTGCTCTGGGGGCCGCGCGACGAGCGCCCCGACGAGAACGGCGTCCGCCTCAGGGACAGCCAGTGCGGCCTGTTCGCAACGGGCAAGGTGCTGCGCCGGTTTCAGGTTCCGTTCACCTATATGACGAACTGCCGCCTCGACGACGAGGAGTTCGAGCGCGGGATATGGCTGTTCATTGCGGTGTGCCGCACGGTCAGAACCTTCCGCAGCACCCGCATCCTCCAGATCGCGCCGCGCCCCTACGACTTCTGGTCAACCATGTGCAACGAGGGCGAGCTGCTCGAGAAGTTCAACATCCAGCTCGCGCCCATCCCCATGACCGAGCTTATTCAGGCGGTCAGGAGCGCAAAGGCTGAGGGCGAAAGCGTCCGTGAGACGGTCGATTACTGCCGCTCGTGCATGGATATCGCCATAAGCGATGAACAGCTGGAAAACGTGGCGGCGCTCAAGGTCGGCATGAAGGCTCTGGCCGCGAAGTACCACTGCAATGCCATCGCCATCCAGTGCTGGAACGCGCTTCAGGACGAGCTGGGCATCATGCCCTGCGCGGCGAACTCCCTGCTCAATGAGGAGGGCATCCCCACCGTCTGCGAGACGGACATCCACGGCGCGATCACGGCGCTGCTCGTAGAGGCCGCGTCCCGCGAGAACAAGCGCAGCTTCTTTGCAGACTGGACGGTACGCCATCCCGACAACGAAAACGGCGAGCTGCTGCAGCACTGCGGCCCGTGGCCGATCTCCGTTGCCGCCGAGAAACCCACCATCTGCTACCCGCTCGCTTTCTCTTACCCCGGCGCGGTCGCGGCCGAGGCGAAGAAGGGGCTTGTAACTCTCGCCCGCTTCGACGGCGACAACGGCGAATACTCGCTGCTGCTCGGCAACGCCAAGGGCATAGACGGCCCGTACACCAAGGGCACCTACCTCTGGGTCGAGGTCGAAAACCTCAAGCGGCTGGAGGCAAAGCTCGTAGAGGGGCCGTACATTCACCACTGCGTCGGCATCCACGAGGATGTTGTGCCGGTGCTGTACGAGGCGTGCAAGTACATCGGCGTGAAGCCCGACCTTTACGACCCCATTGAAGAGAAGGTCAAGGCATATCTCCGCGGCGAATAAGCCCGCGCGGCATGGAAAGGATCTGATAACATGAGTGAAAATCTCGCTGTAAAGGCATATGAGCTGCGGCAGAACATTCTCGATATCGTCATGGCCGGCAAATGCGGCCACATTGGCGGCGACATGAGCGTCATAGACGTTCTGACCGTGCTGTACGACAGGATGAACGTCTCTCCCGAACGTCCGGACGACCCCGACCGGGATCGCTTCGTGCTCAGCAAGGGGCACTGCGTCGAAGCGCTTTATGCGGTGCTCTGTGACAAGGGCTTCCTTCCACTCGACGATATTCTCGCTACCTATTCAAAGTTCGGCTCCAAATACATAGGACACCCGGTCAACAAGCTCCCCGGCATTGAGATGAATTCCGGTGCGCTGGGTCACGGGCTGGCCGTGAGCGTCGGGATGGCGCTGGCCGGAAAAATGGACGGACGCGGCTACCGCGTCTATACCGTCATGGGCGACGGCGAGCTTGCGGAAGGCTCCGTCTGGGAGGCCGCCATGGCTGCCGGGCACTACAAGCTCGATAACCTCTGCGCCGTCATCGACCGCAACGAGCTTCAGATCTCCGGCCCGACAGAGAGCGTGATGTCTCAGATGCCGCTGACGCAGCGTTTCGAGGCTTTCGGCTGGCACGTCATCAACGTCGCCGACGGGAACGACGTCGTTCAGCTGGGCGCGGCCTTCGATGAGGCGGAGCGCACTCATAACGCGCCCACGCTCGTCATCGCGCACACCGTCAAGGGCTGCGGCAGCGCAGTGATGGAAAACAAGGCTTCTTGGCATCACAAGGTGCCGACGCCGGAGGAATACGCGCAGATCGCGGCCGATCTCGCCGCCAGAAAGGAGCGCCTGATCCATGAATAAAATAGCGAACAGAGCAGTTATGTGCGAAGTGCTCATGGAGCGCGCCGCGAAGGATCGAGACGTCGTCGTCCTCTGCAGCGACTCCCGCGGCAGCGCGTCCCTCGCGCCGTACGCGGAGCGGTTCCCGGAGCAGTTTGTCGAGGTCGGCATCGCGGAGCAGGATCTCGTCGGCATTGCGGCGGGTCTTGCGGCCTGCGGCAAGAAAGCCTACGCCGTCTCCCCCGCGAGCTTCATCTCCGCCCGTTCCTACGAACAGGTCAAGGTCGACTGTGCATACTCCAACACGAACGTAAAGCTTGTGGGCATCTCCGGCGGCATCAGCTACGGCGCGCTCGGCATGACCCACCACTCCGCGCAGGATATTGCGGGCATGTCCGCGATCCCGAATATGCGCGTATACCTCCCCTCTGACCGGCACCAGACCCGTGTGCTGTTTGAGGCGCTGCTGGACGGCGCCAAGCCCGCGTACATCCGTCTCGGCAGGAACCCCGTCGAGGACGTGTACGAGGAAGGGCAGCTCGAAGCCTTCAGGCTCGACCGCGCTGTTAAGCTCCGCGACGGCAGCGACGCGAGCATTATCGCCTGCGGCGAAACGGTTCGCCCCGCGCTCGACGCGGCGGCGCTGCTGGCAGCCGAGGGAATAAACTGCGCCGTCATAGACATGTACTGCGTGAAGCCGCTGGATTCCGAAGCCGTCCTCGCCGAGGCGAGAGCAACCGGGCACATCGTCACCGTTGAGGAGCACAGCCCATTCGGCGGACTGGGCGCCGCAGTCAGTCAGGTTGTCTCCGCGAACCATCCCTGCTATGTCACCAATCTCTCCCTGCCCGACGAGGCGCTTATCGCCGGAAGCTCGCGGGAGCTTTTCGCTCACTACGGTCTTGACGCGGCCGGCATCGCCGCCGCAGTCAGGCGCAACGTCGCGCCGCGCGCGGGGGAGAAATAAGAATGAAATACATTTTGGCCGTTGATCAGTCCACCTCTTCCACGAAGGTGACTCTTTTCAACGAGCGTATGGAGGCTGTCCGCAGTATACGCCGCGCGCACCGCCAGATATACCCCCGCCCCTCGTGGGTCGAGCACGACGCCGAGGAAATATGGCTCAACACCGCCGCGCTGCTGGCTGAGGCCGCCGAGGGCGTCGCGCCGGGCGACATTGCGGGCATCGGCCTTGCAAACCAGCGCGAGACGACGGTCGTCTGGGAGCGCGATACCGGCAGGCCGGTATGCAATGCCGTCGTATGGCAGGATACGCGGGCAAAGTATATCACCGACCCCATCCAGCCGTATTCCGACCGGATATTCGCCCTCTCCGGCCTGCGCCCCTCGCCGTACTACTCCGCGGCAAAGCTCGCCGCGATACTCGCCGAGGATTCCGCGCGCATGGAGGCCGCCAAGGCCTGCAAGCTCTGCTTCGGCACGGTCGACAGCTTCCTGCTGTACCGCCTAACCGGCGGCAGGAGCTTTTATACCGACACGACAAACGCCTGCCGCACCCAGCTTTTCGACATCGGGCGGATGTGCTGGAGCGAGGAGCTGGCCGGGTATTTCGGCATTCCAATGGCTATGCTGGCCGACGCCGTTCTCCCGGCGGACTCCGCGTTCGGAACCGTCTCCGCCATTCCCTCGCTCAGCGGAGTTCCGGTGACGGCGATACTCGGCGACAGCCACGCGTCCTTCTTCGGGCACGGCTGCACCGAAGCCGGGCTTGTAAAGACCAGCTTCGGCACCGGCTCCTCCGTGATGATGAACATCGGCTCCTCCCCCGTCTGGTCCGACAAGGGGCTTGCCACGTCCATCGGCTTCTCCTGCGGCGGCAAGACCTGCTATGTGCTGGAGGGCAATATAACCTGCTCGGCGGACACGCTCATATGGGTGAAGGACTATCTGCACCTGATAGACGATCTCAGCGAGCTGGACGAGGCGGGCACCGTAGCCAGCACCGACGGGGTGTATCTCGTCCCCGCGTTTGCCGGACTCGGCGCGCCGTGGTTCAATGAGGACGCAAGAGCGATGATCTGCGGCATGAGCCGCGGCACGACGCGCGCGCATATTCTCCGCGCCGCGCTTGCGAGCATCGCCCACCAGAACGCCGACGTGCTGGACGCCATGGCCGCGGATACCGGCATCCCGATATCCCGCGTCCGCGCCGACGGCGGCGGCTGCTCGAACCGCCTGCTCATGCAGATGCAGAGCGACCTGATCCCCTGCGAGATTGCGGTCAGCGCCGAGAAGGACATAACGCTCAGGGGCATCGGCCTTATGGCCGGTATCTCCGCCGGGCTTTTCGCACCCGACGCTTTTGAGGCCGCAAGCCGCACCGTATACAGCCCCGCCATGAGCGAGGAGGAACGCAAGCTTGAGCGCGCCGGATGGATGGACGCCGTCCGCCGCTGCATGTAACACTGTGATAATATGACTGATTTTTCTTCTTTACCCGTTGATAAGCTTCTCCGCGAGGCGGGCTTTGCCTGCGGCTGCGGGCGGGTGCACAAGGCTTATCCGCTCCGATATCTCGCAATCGCGCCGGACTGCCTTGACCGCGTCGCCGACGCGCTGGGGCAGCTGAACGTGAAAAAGCCTTTCGTCATAATGGGCGAACATGGCCGCGCTGCCGCAGGGCTTCGCGTCATGGACGCGCTCTCCCGCGCGGGCATCGGCTTTTCGTCCTTCTGCTTCCCGGAGGGAATGCACATTCTCCCG
>CAVCWF010000229.1:0-1310 GCA_963605945.1 Lachnospiraceae bacterium | reverse complement strand
GCCATGATCAACGCCGCGTTTGACGGCTCCTGCGATTTTATTCTCGGCGTCGGCAGCGGGGTCATAAACGACCTGTGCAAGCTGGCGGCGCACTCACGCGGGCTGGACTGCGGCATTGTCGCTACCGCCCCGTCGATGGACGGCTACGCCTCCAACTCATCCGCAATGGAGCTTGGCGGGGTCAAGACAACGGTTTACACCGTCTGCCCGTCGATCGTGATCTGCGATACGGAGGTCATGCGCAGTGCGCCGGAGATCATGCTGCGCTCAGGCTTCGGCGATATGGCCGCGAAGGTCGTCTCAATCGCCGACTGGCGCATTTCCCACATCGTCTGCGGCGAATACTACTGCGAGGGCATCGCGCAGATGATGCTCGGCGCGTACACACGTATTCTCGACAACGTCGACGGCATCATGCGCCGGGACGAGCGCGCGATACGGCTTCTGACCGAGGGGCTTGTCCTCTCAGGGATTGCCTCGTCGTTCTCCGGCATGTCGCGCCCCGCGTCCGGCATGGAGCACACGGTTTCGCATCTGCTGGAGATGTTCGCGCTGGCGCGCGGTATGCAGCCCGCGCCGCACGGAATACAGGTCGGCTTCGGACTGCGCGCCGCACTGCGGCTCTACGCGGCCTGCCGCCGCTTCACGCCGACGCGCGAGAAATTCGAGCTTGCGCACCGGAGCTATTCGCCCGGCGAATGGGAGCGCGAACTGCGCGCGGCTTTCGGCGCTCAGGCGCAGGCTCTGATAGACGGCTCAATGCGCGACCGGCGCAACGACTTCGGCGAGGCCAAAAAGCGGTTCGCCGCGGCGCTCGCGCACTGGGATGAGATATGCGCAATAATGGATTCCGTGCTCGCGCAGGAGGCGCAGATAACCGCCGCGCTCGACCTCGCCGGTATCCCCGGCTTGGGTCAGGCACAGCTCATGGGATACAGCCATCAGGAGGCGATAAACGCCGTGAAGTTCAGCCGCGATCTCCGAAGCCGCTACATCTTCACCTCCCTTTGCTGGGACATCGGCCTGACGTCTTACGCCGCGCTCGACGCTCAGCTTGAGGAATGGCTCCATGACTGAGCCGGTATCCGTTCGCCGCCCCGTGTCCCCGTCGGACACGCTCGGCGCGCTCGCGGCGCTGCCGGAATTCAAGGGGCGAGAATACATTTTCGGAAACGGCGTCGACGCTTCTTCGACTCTCACTATCGAGCAGCTTTCTGCCGGTGTGGGCGGCGTGTGGAACGCGGACTCCATGTGCAAGGGCATAGATTTTCTGCGTGAAAAGTGCGCGAACGGCAGGGTTTTCTACGATA
>CAVCWF010000228.1:0-11786 GCA_963605945.1 Lachnospiraceae bacterium | reverse complement strand
GCTCGTGTCTCGACTCCGGTGACCCCTTCGGCGCTTACGCGCCACTTCCCCTATAAGGGGCAGCGCTCCGCGGCAAAGGTTTGACACTGGCGCGGGGGCAGCGCTTCGCGGCGAAGATTCAACAGCGGCGCAACACTCCGCGGCAAAGGTTTGGGGGCTGGTCAAAGCAAAATATATGTGTTATAATATATTTTCAAAAACTGTGTTCAGGGAGAATCACCATGAATGATATAAATAAACAGCTGATAGACTTCATCTCCGCAAGCCCCAGCGCTTATCACGCGGTCGAGAACGTCCGGCGCGAGCTGGACGCCGCGGGCTACACGGAGCTTTTCGAGGGCGACGACTGGAGCGTCGCCGCGCCGGGCAAATATTACGTCCGCCGCAACGGCTCCTCCATTATCGCGCTGCGCCTGCCGAAGCCGGATTTCCGCGGCTTCATGGTCATGGCCGCACACAGCGACTCGCCGTCGTTCAAGATCAAATGGAACTCTGACGTCAAGGCCGCCGGGATGTACACCATGCTCAACGTTGAAAAATACGGCGGGATGCTGTGCTCCACATGGCTCGACCGCCCCCTCTCCGTCGCGGGGCGCGCGATAGTCGCCGAGGGCGGGCGCATGGCGTCCAGACTCGTAAACGTTGACCGCGACCTCGCGGTCATCCCGAACGTCGCGATACATATGGACAGAAGCGCCAACGACGGCAAGAGCTACAACGCGAACGTCGATATGCTGCCGCTCATCGGCTCCGCGGAGCTGAAAACCGGCTTCAAGGCCATAGTCGCGCAGAGCCTCGGCGTCGCCGAGGACGCGCTGCTGGCGGGCGATCTGATCCTCTACCCGCGCGAGCGCGGCTGCGTCTGGGGCGCGGAGAACGAGTACGTCTCCTCCGCGCGGCTTGACGACCTCCAGTGCGTTTACGGCTGCCTGCGCGGCCTGCTTGACGCCGCCGACGGCGAGAGCGCGGCAGTGCTCAGCGTGTTCGACAACGAGGAGGTCGGCAGCGGGACGAAGCAGGGCGCGGATTCCGGCTTCCTTGAGGACGTGCTGTACCGCATGTGCGCCGCGCTTGGCCGCAGCGATGCGCAGTACCGCGCACTGCTGACCAACAGCTTCATGGTGTCCGCCGACAACGCCCACGCCGTGCACCCGAACCATCCTGAGTACGCCGACCGCAACGACCGCCCGGAGATGAACAAAGGCATCGTCATAAAGCACAACGCGAACCAGCGCTACACGACCGACGCCGTCTCCGCCGCCGCGTTCGAGACGGTGTGCCGCCGCGCGGGAGTCCCGGTGCAGAGCTTCACCAACCGCGCAGACATCGCCGGCGGCTCCACGCTGGGGCATATCAGCGCCGCGCATGTCTCGATAAACACGGTCGATATCGGCCTTGCGCAGCTTGCGATGCATTCCGCGTACGAGACTGCCGGGGCGAAGGACACCGAATACCTCGCCGCCGCCGCGCGCGAATTCTTCGGCAGCAGCTTTGCCCAGCGCGGCGAAATCACGGAAATTTGAAAGATCAGGGATAGGACATGAGAGAGAAGATAAGCAGATTTCTGGCGGTACTGCTGTGCGCGGCGCTGATCCTTGCGCTGCCGTGCGCGGCGTTTGCCGACGGGGAGGACGGCGGCGAAGCTCCGGTCGACCCGGCTCCGGTCGAGCCTGCGCCCGCGGAGTCTGAAGCCCCCGCCGAGCCGGAGCAAAGCTCCGCCCCTGCGTACACCGTACCGGAGGAGCAGGTGGACGAGGTCATCGTCAGCGCCGAGACCGTGGAGGACGGCGTGCTGGATTCCGACGAGCTGAAGAAGCTGATAGAGGACTTCCTCGACGAGCGCGGCATCGCGCACGACCGCTTCCGCCTCGGCTACACCTACACCGGCACCAACGAGACATGGTACTATAACGGCGACGTGTGGAGTTACAGCGCGAGCGTGTACAAGCTGCCGCTGATGATGATGCTCGCGCAGAAGGTCGCGAACGGCGAGCTGAAGCAGGACGACAAGGTCTGCGGCGTCGACCTCACCTATGCCGAGACCTCCGTGCTGACCTACTCGAACAACGACTACGCCCATGTGATGATACATTATTTCGACTCCGAGCAGGACTACCGCGAGCAGCAGGTCAAAATGTCCGATGTGCCGGTCGAGGATATTCCGGAGCGGTACTATATCAGCAGCCATTTTTCGCCGCGCTTCGTGATCGGCGTGCTGCGCAATCTGTACGAGAACCCCGACCAGTTCCCGAACATAGTGGAATGCCTCAAGGTTGCGACGCCGGGGCAGTACCTCAGCCGGACGCTCGGCGACGAGTACGAGGTGGCGCAGAAATACGGCGCATATGAGCAGTTCAACAACATCGCCGGCATCGTCTACATGCCGCATCCAATCTTCATTGCGATAAACACGACTTGGGTCGGCAACGCGGAGCAGGTGCTGGGCGACGCGGGCAAGCTGCTGGCGGACTACACGCTGACGCTGGACGCGCGGCTTGAGGAGCGCGAGAAGGCCGCAAAGGCCGAGGAGGAACGTAAGCTTCAGGAAGAAGAGGCCGAGCGCAAGCGCCTTGAGGAAGAGGCGGCGCAGGCCGAGGAGGAAGCGCGTATCGCCGAGGCGCAGGCCGTTCAGGAGCAGGCGTTCGCCGAGGAAGCGGCGGCAGAAGAGACCGTCGCCGTGCGCAACCGCGTGATATGCGCAGTCGCCGTGGTTGTCGTGATCGCGGCGGTGATTGTCATCGCGGTCATAAGCGGGAAAAAGAAAAAGCGCCGCCGCGCCGCCCATCGCGGCCGCCATTCGGCGTAAATAAAGCATAGTGGTGATGTGGATGAAGAAAATGATATGCGCCGTGCTCATACTGTGTATGGCGTTCAGCCTCTGCGCCTGCGGCGGCAGCACCTACGGGGTGCGCGAACTGGAGGTGCTTGTGGAGCAGGAATATTCCCTTGCTTTCCGCAATGACGACAGTACCTATAACTACGTGACCGCCGCCATCGAGACGCTCAACGCCGAGGGCACGGTCGGCGACCTGACCGGCAAATGGTTCGGCTCCAGCATAATCGACTTCAAAAAGGACGCCAAAGCGCTTGAGAAGGTAGGTATGCCTGAGCCGAGGACGTTTATAATCGGCGTGGACATCAATTCCTTTCCCATGGCCTACGTCGTGGACGGAAACTACTGGGGCTTCGACGTGCAGCTTGCGATGGCGGTGTGCGAACGCCTCGGCTGGACGCTGCAGATCCAGCCGATAGAGAAGGAGAACGTGTATGTCGAGCTGTCCTCCGGCAACATCGACTGCGCTTGGGGCGGCATCGCGCTCGACCAGAAGGAGATCGACGCCGGGAAGTACACGCAGTACGGCCCCTACGTGCGCAATAATATCGTGGTCGCGGGGCGCAACGGCTCCACGGTCTGGAACAAGCTCAAGCTTGGCGGGCGCACCATGGCCATGTGCTCCACAGAGGAGTCGATGGCTGCGCTGGAGACCGATCCGAAGCTCGCGAAGCGCCTTGGGCAGATAATCCGACTTGCGGGCGGAACGATGGAGTGCTTCGAGTATCTGTACTCCGGCAAGTGCGACGTCGTGCTCACCGACAGTACCGCGCTGTATTATTATAACTGCCACTGAAATTTGAGAAATCGGGCGGATTCCGCCCGATTTTTTTAAACGGAGGGATTTTATGAAGAGATTGCTTGCCGCGCTCATGGCCGCTGTGCTGGCGCTCGCGCTCTGCGCATGCGGGGCGGATTCGCCTGCCGAGACCGCACCGCCGATGACGGCCGAACCCACCGCGTCGCCGACGCCGGTTCCGTCTGCCATCGTTGAGACGCCGATACCCGAACCGGAGGACACGGCGCTTGTGCGCGTGCGCGACTATATTCCGGACATTTGGGTCGACCTGCGCTACGCCGGGGAGGATAATTTCACCGGGGCGGCGATATACGATTTCAGCGACGCGTATCTGCGCTACGGCACGGTGAAAAAGCTTGCCGCGGTGCAGGAGACACTGCGCGGCGAGGGGCTGAGCCTGCTCATCTGGGACGCGTACCGCCCGCAGTACGCGCAGCGGCTGCTGTGGGAGCGCTGCCCCGATGCGAACTTTGTCGCAAATCCCGACACCGGCGGCTCGAAGCATTCGAGCGGCGGCACGGTGGATATTACGCTCTGCACTTCCGACGGCGCGCCCGTAGAGATGCCGTCCGGGTTTGACGAGTTTTCGGCGCTGGCCGACCGCGACTATTCGGACGTGAGCGCCGGGGCTGCCGCGAACGCGGAGAAGCTGGAGCGGCTGATGGATGCGGCGGGCTTCGACGGGTATTATGCCGAGTGGTGGCATTATACTGACCGCGCCGGGTACGAGATAGAGGATATGGCGATAGGGTGAGATGAGTGCTGTGCCTTGCATTTATGTAAAAATTGCCGCGCTTGACTAAAACAATCTGTCATTGCGAGACCGGTGCGCACACCTAAGTGAGCATCCAAATCTTTGATTTGGCTAATGCGAACTTACACCTCAGGCGGGTCGTGGCAATCCGCGTCCCATATGCACGACGCAAAAACGTACTGCTGTCTCAAGGAGAAACGGATTGCCACGTCGCTTCGCTCCTCGCAATGACAAACTTTTTTATATTGCGTACTTTCTTTTCCCTCCTGCTCGTGTCGTTACTCTGGCGACCCCTTCGGCACTTCGTGCCACTTCCCCTAGAAGGGGCAGCGCTTCGCGGCAAAGATTTTGCACTGACGCAAAAACAGCGTGCCGCAGCCACTTGGCGCCCCTTTTAGGGGAGCTGTCGGCCTGTGGCCGACTAAGGGGTCGCCAGAGTTGAATCTGGAACAGAGGGCAAAAGAAACCGCGCACCACAAATCACATCGTACCGAGCCGGGTCGTTTCGACGATCCGGTTTTTCCTGTTGACCGATTGTAATAAAAGTGATAAAATATTATGTCTTAAAATGGGTTAATTATGTAAAGACAAGAAACTACGGGAGAAACGGTATGTGGCTTTCTGATAAATGGCAGGATTTTGAACTGCTCGACTGCTCCAAGGGCGAAAAGCTGGAGCGCTGGGGCAGATACTATCTCGTGCGCCCCGATCCGCAGGCGATATGGGACACGCCCCGCCGCAACAGGCACTGGAACGACCGCGACGCGCGCTATCGCCGCAGCGAAACGGGCGGCGGCAGCTGGGACAAGGGCGGCCTGCCCGCAAACTGGCAGATACACTATGGCGAGCTGACCTTCAACGTCAAGCCCATGAACTTCAAGCACACCGGACTTTTCCCCGAACAGGCCGCAAACTGGGACTGGGCGATGGCAAAGATCCGCGCGGCAGGGCGGCCGATAAGCGTCCTCAATCTCTTCGGCTACACCGGCGCGGCGACAGTCGCCTGCGCGAAGGCCGGGGCGCAGGTCTGCCATGTTGACGCCGCGAAGGGCATGGTCGCGTGGGGCAAGGAAAACGCCGCCGCGTCCGGCCTCACCGATGCGCCGATACGCTGGATAGTTGACGACTGCGCGAAATTCGTCGAGCGTGAGATACGCCGCGGCCGCCGCTACGACGCGATAATCATGGACCCGCCGTCCTACGGGCGCGGCCCCGGCGGCGAGGTGTGGAAGCTGGAGCAGAACCTCTGGCCGTTCGTGTCGCTCTGCGCGGGCGTGCTGAGCGACGATCCGCTCTTCGTCATCATAAATTCCTACACGACGGGGCTTTCCGCCTCCGTCCTCAGCTACGTCACCGAGAGCATTTTCACGAAGAAATTCGGCGGCCGGTCGGACAGTCAAGAGCTTGGCCTCCCCGTGACCGACAGCGGCCTGTATCTCCCCTGCGGCGCGACCTGCCGCTGGGAGCGGTGATTTTCCTGCATTAATACCCGCATTTCGGAGAATATTTATTATATGAACATAATCAGCTTTAAAAATGTGCATTTCACCTACCCCGGCGACGATCAGGAGAGCCTGTGCGGCATCGACCTTGACATCGCCGCGGGCAGCTTCGTCGCCGTGCTGGGGCACAACGGCTCCGGCAAGTCGACGCTTGCAAAGCATATGAACGCCATCCTCGTCCCCGACGAGGGGCAGGTGCTCATCGACGGCATCGACACCGCCGACGAGGGGCGCATCATCGACGCGCCGCACCGTGGGCATGGTGTTCCAGAACCCTGACAACCAGATAGTCGCAAACGTTGTGGAGGACGACGTGGCCTTTGCGCCCGAAAACCTCGGCGTCCCGCCCGAAGAGATTCGCAGGCGCGTTGACGAGGCGTTAAAGCAGGTAGGTATGTACGATTTCCGTATGCATGCACCGCACCTACTGTCCGGCGGGCAGAAGCAGCGCGTCGCCATCGCGGGCGTCATCGCAATGCAGCCGCGCATAATCGTCCTCGACGAGCCGACCGCGATGCTCGACCCGCAGGGGCGAGCCGAGGTCATCGGCACGATAACGAAGCTCTGCCGCGAAAACGGCATGACCGTGGTGCTGATAACGCACCATATGGACGAGTGCGTCGGAGCGGACAGGCTTATCGTCATGTCGAACGGGCACATCGTCGCCGACGGCACGCCGAAGGACGTGTTCGCGGACGTTGCGCTGATGGATCGCGAGGGGCTGTCCGTCCCCGCAACGGTGCGGCTCATGCATGAGCTGCGCGACGCCGGCTGGGCGCTGCCGGAGGATGAGCTGGACGTCGAGGACTGCGCCGACGAGCTTGCAGATTTCATAAAGAGGAAAGAAAATGGCTGATATTACCGTGGAGAGCCTGAGCCATGTATACAGCGAGGGCACCCCGTTCCGCAGAGTTGCGATAGAAGATATAAACATAAGCATACCGCATGGGCAGTTTGTCGGCATCATCGGGCACACCGGAAGCGGCAAATCGACCTTTACCCAGCATCTCAACGCCCTGCTTCAGCCGACGACTGGCAGAGTGCTTGTCGGCGGGCAGGACATAAACGCCGACAAGATAAGCCGCCGCAACGTCAAATGGCAGGTCGGCCTCGTGTTCCAGTATCCGGAGCACCAGCTGTTTGAGGAGACCGTATATCAGGATATCGCCTTCGGCCCGCGCAACATGAAGCTCAGCGACAGCGAGGTCGACGAGCGCGTCCGCGAGGCGGCGGACTTCGTCGGCGTGGACGAGAAGCTGTTCGACGGCTCGCCGCTGGAGCTGTCCGGCGGACAGAAGCGCCGCGTCGCCATTGCGGGCGTCATCGCAATGCGTCCGGGCGTGCTGATACTCGACGAGCCGACCGCCGGGCTTGACCCCGCGGGCTGCCGCCAGATAATGGACAACATCCGCGATTACCGCGAGCGCACCGGCTCGACCGTCATCGTCGTCAGCCACAGCATGGACGACGTCGCGCGCTTCACGGAGCGGCTGATAGTTTTCGACCACAGCCATGTCGTGATGGACGGGACGCCCGCCGAGGTGTTCTCGCAGCCGGAGAAGCTGTGCGGCATCGGACTTGCCGTCCCGCAGGCGACGCGCATCGCCATGGCGCTGAAGGCGCGCGGCATCGCGCTGCCGGAGTCGATCTACACCTATGAGCAGCTGAAAGCCGCGCTGCTGGAGCTGAAGGGGGTGGGCACATGCTGAAGGACATCACCCTCGGCCAGTACTTCCCCGGAGACACCATAGTCCACCGGCTCGACGCGCGCACGAAGCTGATACTGGTCGTGCTGTACATCGTCGCGCTGTTCCAGTCGAACGGCTGGGTGTCGTACATCGCGGTGCTGCTGGCGACGGCTGCGTGCATGGCGCTGTCGCAGATAAAGCCCGCGACGATATTCAAGGGGCTGAAGCCGATGCTGTTCATCATCGTGCTGACCGCTGCGCTGAACATTTTCTACACGCAGGGCACGCCGATAATCCCCGGCTGGATAATCACATGGGAGGGCATCGCGCGCTCCGTGAAAATGATCCTGCGCATCGTGCTGCTCATCACAGGCACCTTCCTTCTGACCTATACCACCAGCCCCATCGCGCTGACCGACGGACTGGAGCTGCTGCTCAATCCGCTGAAAAAGATCAAGGTCCCGGTGCATGAGATGACGATGATGATGAGCATGGCGCTCCGTTTCATCCCGACGCTCATCGAGGAGACGGACAAGATCATGTCCGCGCAGAAGGCGCGCGGCGCGGATTTCGAGACGGGCAGCCTCATCCAGCGCGCGAAGGCGCTGCTGCCGGTGCTGGTGCCGCTGTTCGTGTCGGCGTTCCGCCGGGCGGACGAGCTGGCCGTCGCGATGGAGAGCCGCTGCTACCACGGCGGCGAGGGGCGCACGAGCATGAAGCAGCCCAAGATGCTCGGCCGCGACTGGGCGGCGCTCGTGATCGGCGTCGTGTTCCTTGCGGCGATGATAATTATGAAGAAATTTGGGATTTGAGCCTATGAAAAACATTGCCCTGCGCCTGCGCTATGACGGCAGCCGCTACCACGGATGGCAGGTGCAGAAGAACGCAGTCACCGTGGCGCAGACAATGGAAGAGGCGCTGGCAAAGGTCTGCGGCGAGCGGGTGAAGCTCACCGGCTGCGGCAGGACGGACGCGGGCGTCCATGCGCTGCGCTACTGCGCGAATTTCCACAGCGGCTGCACCGTGCCGGTAGACCGTCTGCCGCTCGCGGTGAACTCCCGCCTGCCGGACGATATCGCCGTGGTCGACGCGGTGGAGGTGCCGGACGATTTCAACGCCATCGGCTCCTGCGTGAAGAAGGAGTACGTCTATAAGATCCTCAACAGCCGCATACCCGACCCGTTTCTGGCCGACCGCGTGTGCTTCTACCCGCAGCGGCTCGATATCTCGCTGATGCAGGCCGCGGCGCGCGCCTTTGAGGGGACGCACGATTTCAAGGCCGTCCGCAGCGAGGGCACGCAGACGAAAACGACCGTGCGCACGGTGTACTGGTGCCGCGCCGAGAAGGACGGCGATCTGATAACCATCTCGATATGCGCGAACGGATTTCTGTACAACATGTGCCGCGCCATGGTCGGCACGATGGTCTACGCGTCCTACGGCAAGCTCATTCCGGAGGAGATACCGGCGCTGCTTGAAAAGCGCGACCGGCGGCTCACCGGCCCCACGATGCCGCCGCAGGGGCTGTATCTCAACCGCGTCTGGTACGACGGCGCTGCCGGCGCGATGATGGAAAAACTTCCTTAAGATTAATTTGCTATATTTGTTCATAAACTTGTGTTACAATATAATTTGAAAAAATTAAAAGGCAAGTTGACAATACTTTCAGAAAAGGATGCTGATACATATGAGAGCTGTCATTGATATAATCCTTCTGGCGATAATCGCCTTGTGTACGTGGGGCGGCTATAAGCGCGGCCTTATAGGCGGGATCGCGGGGCTGCTGGCCATCGTTATCGCGCTGTTCGGCGGAAGCCTGCTGTCCTCGGCGTATTCCGGCGAGGTCATCCCCGCGCTGGAGCCGTTCGTGGACGGGTATATTGACTCTCAGCAGAACCGCGACGAGGTGCTTGACAGCCTCGGCTACGGCAACAGCGACAAGTCTCTCAACGATATCCTTGCCGAGGATCCCTCCCTGCGCTACGACTATGCCTATGAGTGCATGGAGCGCATCGGGTTCTACGAGAAGCGCTCCGAGGAGATGGCGACCGAGGCCGTCGCATATGCCGACAGCGAAAACGTCAGCATGACGGAGGCCGTCGTCGCAGTGCTGTGCAGGACTATAACCCATGTCGGCGGGCTGATGCTGGCCTTCCTGCTGATACTCATCTTCCTCATCGCCATTGCAAACGTCGGCAATCTGTCGTTCCGGCTGCCGAATATGGAGACGCTCGATGAGATAGGCGGCGCGGTGCTGGGCTTTGTGAAGGGCTTTATCTACTGCGTGCTGCTGTGCTGGGTGCTCAGCTTCTTCGGCCTTATCATCGGCAAGAGCACCATGAACGACACCGTGCTCGGCCGCTTCTTCCTCGCCTTTGAGTTTATCACCAAGGGGCTGATGTGATCATCTTCAGGGCTTCCAGCCGGGAAGCCCCTACCCAATTTACCCTCAGGAGGTAACAATGCAACCTACAATGTGTTCCCGCTGCGGCAAAAATGTGGCCATCGTGTTCATCACGAAGATAGAAAACGGGCAGACCAAAAACGAGGGGCTTTGCCTCAAGTGCGCCCGTGAGCTGCATATAAAGCCCGTAGATGATGTTATAAACAAAATGGGCATCTCCGATGAAGACCTTGACAGCATCACCGGAGATATGATGAACGCCCTCAGCGGCGTTGAGGACATGATGGACGTGGATAACGACGGCTCGGACGACTCCGAGGACGACGGCAAGACCGCGACCTTCCCCTTCCTCAACCGCCTGTTCGGCGGCCCCCCGACCCCGCCCGCGCAGGGCGACGGTGCGCAGAGCAGCGAACGCCCGCCGCGTCAGGACGGCGACAAGGCGCCGAAGCAGCCCAAGAGAAAATTCCTTGATAATTACTGCATCGACCTCACCGCCCGCGCGCGTGAGGGCAAGCTCGACAGCATGATAGGCCGCGAGGAGGAGCTGGAGCGAGTTATCCAGATCCTGAACCGCCGCCAGAAGAATAACCCCTGCCTCATCGGCGAGCCGGGCGTCGGCAAGACCGCCATCGCCGAGGGGCTTGCGCAGCGCATTGCAATGGGCAATGTCCCCTACAAGCTTCAGGATAAGCAGGTGTTCCTGCTCGACCTCACCGCGCTCGTCGCGGGGACGCAGTTCCGCGGCCAGTTTGAAAGCAGAATGAAGGGACTTATCGAGGAGATACGCAAGCAGGGCAATATAATCCTCGTCATCGACGAGGTGCACAATATCGTCGGCGCGGGCGACGCCGAGGGCAGCATGAACGCCGCGAACATCCTCAAACCCGCGCTCTCCCGCGGCGAAATTCAGGTCATCGGCGCGACGACCTTTGCCGAATACCGCAAGCATATCGAGAAGGATTCCGCGCTTGAGCGCCGCTTCCAGCCCGTCACGGTCAACGAGCCGTCGATAGAGGACAGCGTCAAGATACTGCGCGGCATCTCGCACTACTATGAGGACTACCACGGCGTTGAGATATCCGACGAGATGTGCCGTCAGGCGGTGCTGATGAGCGAGCGGTATATAACCGACCGCTTCCTGCCCGACAAGGCCATCGACCTTATCGACGAGGCCTGCTCCGATGTGAACCTCAAGGACGAGGGCATCCGCCGCAGAATGCTGGCCGAACGCGACCTTGAGAACGTGAAGTTCGAGCGCGAAGCGCTGATGAGCGAGGACGCCCCGGAGGGCGGCTTCACCGATGAGATGCTCGATAAGCGCTACGCCCGCATCGCAGAGCTGCGCAGCAAGGAAATGCAGCTCGAAAGCGAGCTTGCGGAGCTTAAAGCGCAGGGCAGGCCGAAACTCACGATGGATAATCTCGCGCGCATCATAGAGCTGTGGACAAAGATCCCCGCCTCCAGCATCCGCGAGGATGAGCTGGAGCGGCTGTCGAAGCTTGACGAGCGCCTGCGCGAGCATATAGTCGGGCAGGACGAGGCGATAAACGCGGTCTGCGCCGCGATAAAGCGCAACCGCATCGGCCTTCAGGTCAAGCGCAAGCCCGTTAGCTTCATATTCGTCGGCGGCACCGGTGTCGGCAAGACCGAGCTTGTCAAGCGCCTTGCGGCCGATCTGTTCGACTCGCCGGAGTCGCTGATACGGCTCGACATGTCGGAGTTTATGGAGAAGTTCTCCGTCTCGCGCATCATCGGCTCGCCTCCCGGCTATGTCGGCTATGACGAGGCCGGACAGCTCACCGA
>CAVCWF010000227.1:0-2719 GCA_963605945.1 Lachnospiraceae bacterium | reverse complement strand
TATCATGATCAGGCAGACGTCCGCCCGCTCGATGGCGAGCTGCGCGCGCATGACTGAGAACTTCTCGATGCGCTCGTCGACCTTCGACTTGCGGCGGATGCCGGCGGTGTCGATGAACATGAACTTGCCGGTCTCGTTTTCAAACAGCGTGTCCACCGCATCGCGTGTCGTACCCGCGACGTTGCTGACGATGAGCCGCTTCTCGCCGAGGATGCGGTTTATCAGCGAGGATTTGCCGACGTTCGGCTTGCCGATGACCGCGACCTTGACGTAATCCGGCTCCTCGTCCTCATCCTCCGCCTCCGGGAAATATCTGACGCACTCGTCAAGCAGGTCGCCGGTGCCGTGGCCGTGGACGGCGGAGACGGCGATCGGGTCGCCGAGGCCGAGAGAATAGAACTCGTAGAGCGCCGGGTCCTCCGCGCCGGTGGAGTCTGCCTTGTTGACGGCGAGGACGACGGGCTTACGCGAGCGCAGCAGCATATTCGCCACGTCCTTATCCGCCGCGGTGACGCCGGTGCGGATATCGGTGACGAGGACGATGACGTCCGCCGCGTTTATCGCTATCTGCGCCTGCTCGCGCATGAACAGCAGTATCTCGCTGTCGGTCGTCGGCTCGATGCCGCCGGTATCTACTATATCAAATTTTCTGCCGCACCACTCGCACTCGGCGTAGAGCCTGTCGCGCGTGACGCCGGGCGTGTCCTCGACTATCGAGAGGCGCTGCCCGACAAGGCGGTTGAAAAGCATGGACTTGCCGACGTTCGGCCTGCCCACTATCGCAACAAGAGGTCTTGCCATATCTTTCCCTCCTATTTATATATCAGTTCTGATTGTATCTGTAATAATCGGTGTCCTCGCCGCGTTCAGGAAGCTTCACTTCGGGCAGCTCGCCCGCCATCGCGTCCCACAGCGCGAAGCCGTCCTGCTCGATGGGGTATATCGGCACGCCCAGCTCGCGCACGGCCTCCTCAAGCGTGATATCGTCGAGGAAGTCCATCTCCTGCCGCCGCAGCATATTCTGCGATATCAGCAGCCGCTCGCCGAGGTCTTTCCCCTTGAGCTGGCGGATGAGATCCTGCCCAGTTATGAGGCCGGTAACGTTGATGCTGTGGCCGAAGAAGTCGTTGACTATCGGGTAGACCTTACCGTTTAGTGTATCATATTTTTCCTGCGCCATGCACACGAGCTTCTGAAAATACGGCGCGGCGGAGACGCCGGTCGCGATCGTGAAGGGTACGCCGTCCGGCGGGTCGGACAGGCGCAGCGCGGAGCGGAACTCCGTCTCCAGCATACGCAGCATACCGACGCCGTTTTCAAGCTGGGTGTGCTCCTCGAAGAATTCGTCCGGCGGGAACTCACGCCCGGCAAGGATATAGAACTCGTCACCGCAGAAGAAGATGCGCGTGCCGTGCTTTTCAAGGCACCTGTCGCCGAACTCGGTTATCATGTCCAGCGTCTCGGCGGCGTGCTCCTTTGTGAACGGCGTCAGCGGGTACAGCCCCTCGCGGAACTTCGTCAGTCCTACCGGGACTATCGACACGCTGTGCACTCCGGGGTACATCGCCTCAAGGTCGCGCATCGAACGCATAAGCTCCTCCCCGTCGTTGAGGCCGGGGCAGCAGACGATCTGGCAGTTCATGGTTATGCCGGATTCCGCGAAGCGGCGCATGGTGTTTATCGTCTCTCCGGCGCGCGGATTGCGCAGCATGGCGCAGCGCAGCTCCGGATTCGTCGTGTGGACGGAGACGTTTATCGGGCTTATATGCAGCGCGATGATGCGCTCTATCTCGCGCTTCGAGAGGTTCGTAAGCGTGATGTAGTTGCCGAGCAGGAAGCTCAGGCGCGCGTCGTCGTCCTTGAAGTACATGGTGCGGCGCATACCCTTCGGGAGCTGGTCGATGAAGCAGAAGACGCAGTTGTTCGCGCAGGAGCGCGGCGTGTCCATCAGGTAGCTCTCGAACTCAAGCCCAAGGTCGCCGCCGACGGTCTTGCGGACGTGCACCTCGCGCTCGCTGCCGTCGGGATGGCGGAGCACGACGTGCAGCTCGCTGTCGTAGGCGAAGAACTTGTAATCGAGCACGTCTATTATTTTGTGGCCGTTTATTGATATGACCGCGTCGCCGGGGTGTGCCTTGCCGTGCAGCGGGCTGCCGCGGTCGACGGATTTGATGAGATTGTCCATGTTCCTCCAAATTCGCGCGGGTGGGGGTTATGATTATCATGCGGGACGGCACAGCGGCCATCCCCTACGATGTAGGTTAAGTGCGTTCTTTCTTTTGTATTCTGCTCTAGGCTCAACACTGGCGACCCCTTCGGCACTTCGTGCCACTTCCCCTAAAAGGGGCAGCGCTTCGCGGCAAAGATTTTAGTCTGGCGCAATGGTTGCTACGCACCATCTTGGCGCCCCTTTTAGGGGAGCTGGTGGCATTAGCCGCCTGAGGGGTCGCCGGGGTGCAGAGAGTGCCATTAGGGAAAAGAGAAAGCAATATAAAGAATCCATCCTGTCATTCCGAGGAGCGAAGCGACGTGGGAATCCGTTTCTCTTTTTGGCAGCAGTTTGTTTTCGTATGGTGCAAAAGGGGACGCGGATTGCCACAGCCAGTTTGCGAACTGGCTTCGCAATGACAGGTTATTTTACTCCGCTCTTTCTTTTCTCCCTTGCTCTAGGCTCAACTCTGGCGACCCCTTCGGCACTTCGTGCCACTTCCCCTAGGAG
>CAVCWF010000226.1:4683-5569 GCA_963605945.1 Lachnospiraceae bacterium | reverse complement strand
GATAAAGTATGATAGAATACTTCGATGAAGTATGGACAGGGAGGTGTGCATATGCGTATTCTGGGCGTTGACCCCGGCATCGCGACGATCGGCTTCGGCGTCGTGGATACGGCGGGGCCGCGCATAAGCCTTGTGAAATGCGGTGTCATCACCACCCCGGCGCATACCTCTCTTGCAAGCCGTCTTAAACGTATATACGACGATATGGGCGAGCTTCTGGAGCTTTTTAAGCCCGACGCGGTCTCAATCGAGGAGCTGTTTTTTAATACGAATATCACTACGGGCATTGCCGTGGCGCACGGCAGGGGAGTGATCCTGCTGGCGTGCGAGAATGCAGGCGTGAAGATTTTTGAGTACACGCCGCTTCAGGTAAAGCAGTCGGTCGTCGGCTACGGACGTGCGGAAAAATCGCAGGTTATGGACATGGTGCGCCGCATATGTGGGCTGAAATCCGTCCCAAGACCGGATGACGCGGCGGACGCTGTTGCGCTTGCGCTGTGCCATGCCCGCAGCTCAACATCTTTGCTTAACAGAGGAGGCAGGGAAGAATGTTCTACCATTTAAGCGGCATCGTTGCCGAAACGGAACCGAATCTCGCGGTCATCGACTGCGGCGGCGTAGGCTACGCCGTCAATGTGACGCATAATACGCTCGCCAAGTTCAGCGTCGGAGATAAAGCCAAGCTGTATATTTCAGAGATAATACGCGACGAGGTGTTCGACCTGTATGGCTTCGCGGATAAAAACGAGCGGCGCTGCTTTGAACTGCTGCTCTCCGTTTCCGGCCTCGGCCCCAAGGCCGCGCTGTCCATTCTTTCGGCGAATACGCCGGAGGGACTGGCACTGGCGATAATGAATAACAACGAAAAGGCGCTCACCGTTGCACC
>CAVCWF010000226.1:0-4673 GCA_963605945.1 Lachnospiraceae bacterium | reverse complement strand
CCCGGAGTCGGCAAGAAAATCGCGCAGCGCGTTATTCTTGAGCTGAAGGATAAAATAAATAAGGGCGTTTCGGAGATAAGCATACCGGCGGCGCAGGTTCAGACGGGCGGAGCCATGAACGACGTTGTCGCGGCGCTGACGGTTCTGGGATACAGCAGCTCGGAGCTCGCGCCGGTACTGAATAAGCTTGATATTTCAGCTTTGACCACAGAGGAGGCCATAAAGGCCGTCCTCCGCAGGATGACAAACTAAGGAGGGCATATGAGCATCAGTTTTTCCGATGAGGCGAACGACGAAATAATAACCACAGCCGCCAGCCTCCCTGAGGACAGGAACGAGGGTTCACTGCGCCCGAAGACGATAAGAGAATACATCGGCCAGCAGAAGGCGAAGGACAACCTTTATGTGTTTATAAATGCAGCCAAAATGCGCGGCGAATCGCTTGACCATGTCCTGCTGCACGGCCCTCCGGGACTCGGCAAGACTACGCTTGCCGCCGTCATTGCAAACGAGATGGGCGTCAACATGCGTATCACGTCCGGCCCCGCGATAGAGAAGCCGGGCGACCTTGTCGCTATGCTGACGAATCTCAGCGAGGGCGACATTCTGTTTGTCGATGAGATACACCGGCTGAATCGTGCATACGAGGAAATCCTCTATCCTGCGATGGAGGACTACGCCATTGATATTATCATAGGCAAAGGCCCCTCGGCAAACTCCATACACCTTGATCTGCCGCATTTCACGCTTATAGGCGCGACAACGCGCTCCGGTCAGCTCACAGCGCCGCTGCGCGACCGCTTCGGCGTGTCCCTGCGGCTGGAGCTGTATACGCCTGATGAACTGAAGCAGATCGTTATGCGCTCTGCCGGCATAATGGGCGTCGAGATAGAGGAGTCGGGCGCGTATGAGATCGCGTCCCGTTCGCGCGGAACGCCCAGAATAGCGAACCGACTGCTGCGCCGCGTACGTGATTTCGCACAGGTCAGGGCAAACGGTGTCATAACGCGCGAGGTAGCGGATGCGTCGCTGACTAGTCTTGAGGTCGACAAGCTGGGGCTTGACGCGCTGGATCGCAGGATGCTGCGCAGCATAATCGAGTTCTACGGCGGCGGCCCCGTCGGGCTGGAGACCCTTGCCGCGACGATAAACGAGGAAGCGGTCACGCTTGAGGACGTATATGAACCGTACCTGCTTCAGTGCGGCTTTCTGACCCGTACGCCGCGCGGGCGCTGTGTGACGAGGAAGGCTTATGAACATCTCGGCATAGAGTACATGGGTCAGCAGCAGATGGATTTTTAGTAAAATAGTGTAAAATTTGCAAATTGGCGCAAAAAATATATTGACTTTAGGCGAGCTTGTTGTATAATACTAACAGTATAATAAGCTGATTAAAAGTGTATTTATGACAGAGTACGAAAAATTATCTGATATTGAACTGCAAAGGCTTGCATCAATGGAGGATCGCGGAGCGGAAGAAGAGCTTGCGGGCAGATATATGCAGCTCGTCCGCCAATGCGCGAGACCGTTGTTTCTTGCCGGTGGGGACAGTGAGGATCTTATTCAGGAAGGCACTTTCGGGCTGCTCTCCGCGATACGCCGCTTCGATCCCACATGCGGCGTCAGCTTTAAGACGTTTGCCGAGCACTGTGTCAGAATGAGACTTTTATCAGCAATCAAATCCGCATCGCGTTTGAAGCATTTCCCGCTCAATGATGGAATGTCTCTTGAAGAACTCTCCGAGGATTCCAACACAAACTTATCGGCGTTTCCCCAGAGCTTCCGGCGTTCGCCGGAGGATCAGGTTCTGGCCAGAGAGAGCAAGGAAGAACTTTATACAGCCTTTGCAGAGCAGCTATCGAGACTGGAGAGAAAGGTCCTCTCCCTGTATCTGGACGGTCTGTCCTATAAGGACATCGCCCAGCGCCTTGGGAAGGAACCCAAAGCAATCGACAACGCTGTGCAGAGAATAAGGCGCAAGCTGGCGCGGAACTTTAATTCAGGCGATATCAGCATAAGCTGACCGCAAATACAAGCCGATAGGCACATTTATCAAAAGAGAGGATTCAAGATGTACGAAGACAAGACCTTAGTTTGCAAAGAGTGTGGTAAAGAGTTCGTTTTTACTGCCGGTGAGCAGGAATTCTACGCAGAGCGCGGCTTCCAGAACGAGCCCCAGCGCTGCAAGGCATGCCGCGACGCACGCAAGAACGCTGCCCGTGGTCCCCGTGAGTTCTTCACCGCTACCTGCGCAGCCTGCGGCGGCGAGGCAAAGGTTCCGTTCGAGCCGAAGTCCGATCGTCCCGTCTACTGCAGCGAGTGCTTTGCAAAGATGAAGGAGCAGGGCTGATTTTTAGCGCCTGACACAGGATTGGGACGGACTCCGTCCCAATCCTTTCATAGTTTTTATCAGAAAGGTGAAAATAATGGAAATCACAAGAGAGACTATGCTGTCTGAGATCCTTGAGAACTGCCCTGAGGCAATGCCCGCATTTCAGGCAATCGGAATGCACTGCATGGGCTGCGCCCTTGCCAGCGGTGAGAACCTTGAGCAGGCATGCTCGGCTCACGGTGTCGATCCGGACGAGTTCATCGAGGGACTCAAGAACTACCTTGCAACTCTCTGAGTTGGGATAGCTTGGGTCATAAAGCCGGTGCTTCACCGGCTTTTATTTTTTGTTGAGGAGCCTCCGGGATGAACAAGAGACTTGAAGCAATAATGGCGCATATCCCGCAGAACGGGCACGGCGTTATCGACGTGGGCACTGACCACGGATATTTGCCGGCAGCACTGTTTGAGCGCGGCTATACCGGCAAGCTCATCGCGGCCGATATCAACGCTGAACCGCTGAGCAAGGCGAAGCGCACCGCCGAGAGCATCGGAGCCGAGGACGCGATATCGCTCCGCCTGTGTGACGGGCTGGACGGCTGTGACCCGTCCGAGGTCGACACCATTGTAATAGCCGGCATGGGCGGGGACACGATATGCGGCATCCTCGACCGGGCAGAGTGGTGCATGGCGCGGGAGTACGCGCTGATCCTCCAGCCCATGACGAAGTGTGAGATTCTGCGCTACTGGCTGGTATATAATGAATTTGAAATTATCTCGGAAGAGCTTGTACGCGATGACCGGCTGTATCAGATAATTACCGCGCGCTTCGGCGGTCATCAGCGGCTGAACGATGCCGAGCTTTTTACCGGAAGCGCCGCGCTTATCGGCTGCGACCCGCTTTTTCCGGAACTGCGCAGAAAGCTTGAGCGCCGCTTCGCCTCGGCGGTGGACGGTATGCGCGAGAGCACCGAGATTGAAATTATCAATCGGCGCAGGCTATATGAGGAAATACTGACACAGCTTAGTGAAATGGAGGGCGGCAGATGATGCAAACAACAGCGGGAGAGATTTTTGAATTTCTGAAGCTTATAGCTCCGCTTGAGCTGCAAATGGATTTTGACAACGCCGGGTTCCTGATAGGCGACCGCGGACAGCGCGTTGAAAAGGCGCTGCTGGCGCTCGACGCGACCGGCGAGGTCATAGATGAGGCCATAGACTTCAGGGCGAATCTGATAATCACGCATCACCCGCTCATATGGAACGCGATGAAGAGCCTGACGGCAGATGATATCACTCAGAGGCGTGTGATGAAGCTCGTCAAAAACGACATTTCGCTTATCTCCATGCATACGAATCTTGATATTGCCGACGGCGGCGTGAACGATGTCCTGCTGTCGCTTATGGGCGCCGATCTCATATCCGTGCTGGATGAGGACGGCTGCGGCCGCGTAGGCCAGCTGCGCGAGCCGACGGACATGGCGCATTTTCTGCCGTTCTGCAAGGCTGCGCTAAGGACAAACGGCCTGCGCTATTACAACGCCGGGCGTCCGGTGGAGCGGCTTGCCGTCATGGGCGGCGCGGGCGGCTCAAGCGTAGAGCGTGCGTATGAGCTCGGCTGTGATACGTATCTTACGTCCGATATCAAATACGACCAGTTCCTGACTGCCCGCGAGTTGGGTATAAATCTGATAGACGGTGACCACTTCTGCACGGAAAACCCTGTGATATACGCGCTGCACGAAAGACTCGGCCTTGCGTTTCCCGGTGTCGAGCTGCGCGTATCGCAAAGGCACAACCAGACGGCGCAGTTCGCTTGACATGCCGTCATAAAAATCCTCCGCTGTTCATAGACTCGTACAAACGAGAACATGAGAGCGGAGGCTTTTTTATGATCGACACAAAAATTTACAGGGATATCGCTGCAAGAACCGATGGCGCTTTCATGCTGGGCGTCGTTGGGCCGGTGAGAACCGGAAAATCTACCTTCATTAAGCGGTTTATGGAAACAATGGTCATTCCGGAGATAGATAACACCTATACCAGAGAGCGAGCCAGAGATGAGCTTCCGCAGAGCGGCTCTGGCAGAACCATTATGACGGCGGAGCCAAAATTCATTCCTGAGGAGGCCGTGCGCCTGTCGCTGGACGGATGCGAACTGTCCGTGCGGCTGGTTGACTGTGTGGGGTACATGGTCGACGGCGCGGCAGGACAGTTTGAAAACGGCGTCGAGCGCCTTGTTGCGACGCCGTGGTTCGAGCAGGAGGTCAGCATGACCACCGCTGCCGAGGAGGGCACGCGTCGCGTCATCGCGGAGCACTCCACCATTGGCATTGTTGTCACT
>CAVCWF010000225.1:0-6150 GCA_963605945.1 Lachnospiraceae bacterium | reverse complement strand
CGCCGATGATCTTGATGGAGTTCTTGTTCGCGCCGACGGTGCCGTCGCCGCCGAGACCCCAGAACTTGCACTCGATGGTGCCCTCTGCCGCGGTGTTCGGGGCGGGGACTTCTTCGAGGGACATGTTGGTCACGTCGTCAACGATGCCGATGGTGAACTGACGCTTCATCTCGTCCTTCTTCATCTCGTTGTAAACGGCGAAGACGGAAGCGGGAGGAGTGTCCTTGGAGCCGAGGCCGTAGCGGCCGCCGATGACCTGAATATCAGTCTTGCCGGCGTTTGCCAGAGCGGTCATAACGTCGAGGTAGAGAGGCTCGCCCTGTGCGCCGGGCTCCTTGGTGCGGTCGAGGACTGCGATCTTCTTGCAGGTTGCGGGGATGGCTGCGATGAGCTTATCCGGGCAGAACGGACGGAACAGACGAACCTTGACAAGGCCGACCTTCTCGCCCTGAGCGGTCAGATAGTCGATGACTTCTTCTGCGACGTCGCAGATGGAGCCCATGGCGACGATGACGCGCTCTGCGTCGGGTGCACCGTAGTAGTTGAAGAGCTGGTAGTCGGTGCCGAGCTTGGCGTTGACCTTGCCCATGTACTCCTCGACGATGGCGGGAACTGCGTTGTAGTACTTGTTGGAGGCTTCACGGTTCTGGAAGAAGATATCTCCGTTCTCGTGGGAGCCGCGCATGGTGGGATGCTCGGAGCTGAGTGCACGCTCGCGGAATGCCTTGACGGCGTCCATATCGACCATGTCCTTGAGATCGTCATAATCCCAGACTTCGATCTTCTGCAGCTCATGAGAGGTGCGGAAGCCGTCGAAGAAGTTGATGAACGGGACGCGGCCCTTGATGGCTGCGAGGTGAGCGACGGGGGAAAGGTCCATGACCTCCTGAACGTTGGTCTCTGCCAGCATCGCAAAACCGGTCTGGCGGCATGCCATAACGTCGCTGTGGTCACCGAAGATGTTCAGGGTGTGGCTGGCGACGGTACGCGCGCTGACGTGGAACACGCCGGGCAGCAGCTCGCCCGCGATCTTGTACATGTTCGGGATCATCAGCAGCAGACCCTGAGAAGCGGTGTAGGTCGTGGTCAGAGCGCCCGCGTTGAGGGAGCCGTGAACCGCGCCGGCAGCGCCGGACTCAGCCTGCATCTCCTGCACCTTGACGGTAGTGCCGAAGATGTTCTTCCTGCCTGCAGCCGACCACTGGTCAACATAGTCGGCCATGGGGCTGGACGGGGTGATGGGGTAGATAGCGGCGACTTCGGTAAATGCGTAGGATACATGGGCGGCCGCGTTGTTGCCGTCCATTGTCTTGAAGTGTCTCTGCATTTCTATTTTCATCTCCATTAAAAATATTTGCCATTGCCTGTCTTTGTCCTGTACAGACGTATCCAATATAACATTAAAACGTCAAAATGTAAACAGATTATCGGAGTAAAATTCGTGCAAAAATGCACGTTTGCCCCGCCTGACGGACATATTTGTAGGAATGACCAAAAGATATCCGCATTTCGGGCATTACGGAGAAGAAATTGTTCTTGTGTTTGCGGGAAATTTATATTATAATCATACATCGGCCATGATTTCCGGCCGATAAATAACAAACGGAAAGGAACTCGTATCTTATGGTGAATATAACTAACGACATCGGAACCATCAGCATCACCAGCGAGGTCTTTACGAATCTTGCCGGAGACGCCGCGACAAGCTGCTTTGGCGTCAAGGGAATGGTTGCGTGCAGCAAGGAAGGCGGCCCGTGGCAGCTCCTGCGCCGTGAATCAATGTCGAAGGGCATCGTGGTGCACTTTGACGACGAGGGCGGCGTCTCGCTGGAGCTTCACATAGGGGTTGACCGCGGGGTCAACTTCAGCGCGGTCTCCCGCAGCATTATGAACGAAGTGAGCTACAAGCTCGCCAAGTCCACCGGCGTACCCGTAAAGAGCGTGGATGTTTATATAGATACAATTATCGGGTAAGCCAGCTTGCCCCGGAGGTGTTTCACTTGAGAGAATATATTGACGCTGCGGCGTTCAAGGAAATGATGCTCTGCGCGGACACCGCGCTCAGCGACAATATTCAGATAATCAACGATCTTAACGTATTCCCCGTCCCCGACGGCGATACCGGCACCAACATGAGCCTTACCATGAACAGCGCCGCCGCCGAGCTGAGGAAGAAGAGCTTCGACGCTATCGACGCCGCGGCCTCCTGCGTCGCATCCGCGCTGCTGCGCGGCGCGCGCGGCAACTCCGGCGTTATCCTGTCGCTGCTGTTCCGCGGGATATCCCGCCGCCTCAAGGGCATCGAGACCGCGGGCGCGGCGGAATTCGCCGGCGCGCTGTCCGACGGCGTGGACGCTGCATACAAGGCCGTTATGAAGCCCGCGGAGGGCACCATACTCACAGTCTCCCGCCTTGCCGCCGCCGCAGCCGTAGAGGCCGCGAACGCGGGCGCAAGCCTTGAAAGCGCACTTGAGTGCGCGATCAGAGCGGGCGAAGAGGCGCTGGAGGACACCGTGAACCTCAACCCCGTGCTGAAGAAAGCCGGAGTTGTGGACGCGGGCGGCATGGGCTTTATGACGATACTCAAGGCGATGCTCGCCTCCCTGCGCGGCGAGGTCACGGCTCCCGTGAGCGCCGCAAAGCCGAAGGCTCAGGTCGAGGAGAAGACCGCGTTCGAGGTGTTCGACACCGAGGACATCACTTTCGCGTTCGACACGGTGTACATCGTCCGCAAGAACGACCCTGACGTCGATCTCGACCCGCTGCGCGCCTACCTCAACAGCATCGGCGACTCGCTGGTCATCGGCGAGGACGACGAGTCCTTCAAGGTTCACGTCCATACCAATATCCCCGGCGACGCGCTCAACGAGTCGCAGAAGTACGGTACGCTGGAGCTTGCGAAGATAGAGAACATGCGCACCCAGCACGACGATATACTCGCCGGCAAGAAGGCGCAGACCACGGACGATCTGGAGCAGATCGAAGCCGAGCTTGAAGCCGCCGAGAACGAGGACAAGATCGCCGCGCCGGAGAAAGAATACGGCATTGTCGCCGTCTGCGCGGGCGCGGGGATGGAAGCGCTGTTTCAGGAGCTGGGAGCCGACGCGATAGTCACCGGCGGCCAGACCATGAACCCCTCCACGAACGACATTCTCAAGGAGATAAACCGCACCCCGGCCTCGACCGTGTTCGTGTTCCCCAATAACAAGAACATCATCATGGCGGCGGAGCAGTGCGTCCCGCTGACGGATAAAAAGGTCGTCGTCATGCCGACCAAGACCGTGCCGCAGGGCATCTCCGCTCTGCTGAACTTCAACCCCGAAAACAGCGAGGAGCAGCTGGAGGCGGATATGAAGGAGGCCATCTCCCATGTCCACACCGCGATGGTGACCTACGCCGCGCGCGACTCCGATTTTGACGGCCACATCATCCACGCGGGCGAATACCTCGCGCTGATGGACGGCGCACTGCTCGGCAGCTACACGAACATCAAGACCCTGTTCAAAGAGCTGAGCTGGGCGTTTGACGAGATCGCGCCCGAATTCATCACTGTGTACTACGGCGAGGACGTGCAGGAGGACGACGCGCAGGAGGCGGCCAAGACGATAATCGACTGCTTCCCCGACGCGGAGGTAAGCGTCGTTTCCGGCGGCCAGCCCGTGTACTACTACATGATCTCCGTTGAATAAATACCGATATTGATATAAAAAGGTTCCTGACAAAATCGTCAGGAACCTTTTTCGTCAACGCGGTACAATTCCGGGTGCATACTGGAGCAGAAGTATGTATAGCCAAGCTCGCTGTCGCAGTACGCGGAGTAGATCCCGCCGCCCTGAACGAAGTTCGCCTGAAACACGACCCACGGCTCCATCAGGCGTTCGCCCTCAAGCAGCCGCCGCGCGGCGTCCACACATTCCGCCGTCGGCATGAGCACGTACGCAAATTCAAAGGTGTCGACCTCCTGATACTGCCCCGGCTCGTACACGACGTCATGGATGCTGTCCGGAAACTCCGGCGACGCGACGCGGTTGAGCACGACCTCGCCGACACACATGCGCCAGTCGTCGCTGAGCTGCGGGCTGCCCGCCTCGGCGCAGATTATCTTCGCCAGCAGAAACAGCTCGTCAAAATCCAGCTTTGTTTCCCCGGTGAGTTCGATGTCGATCTGCTCGTTGCGGCATATCGAGGCGGCGCGCCCCGCCTCAATGTCGCCGACCTCCGCCGCGTGCAGCATGATGGCGAGGTAGTCCACCTTCGGGTCGTAATCCGCGTGTCCGGGCGGACTGAGCGCGAGCGTGAGCGCCAGTGCCAGCAGTGCTGAGATAAGCTTTTTCATTTCGTTTCCTCCTATACTGTGCGTACAGTATAGCGGCAGACGGCCGGGAAACTTGTCGCAACCGGGCTTTGCGGGAAATAAATTTTTCCCGGAGCGCGGCGCGGACGAAAAAACCGTATAAAGTATGAATATCCGCCTGATTTCGAGCTTTCGGCTCAAAATCAGGCGGATCGGATCCTTTGCCCGCTGTCAGAACGCGGGGAGGAGTATCGTCGCGACGCCGCCGTTTATAACGGCCTCGATGGAGTACATGGGGCGGTAGAAGTTTTTGGAGTCACCGGCGTAGACAATGCTGACCGTGCGGCACTGCACCTCGTCTATCTCGCCGGAGATTATTACGCCGCCGGTGCAGATGAATTCGCCGCGGCGTATGAGCCGGGCCACGCCGTCGGCGTTGAGGGTGTACTCCGCGCCGAGCGGGAGCATGGTGTACAGCTCATAATCGAGGTATTCGAGGCGGCCGTCGTGTACGCTGAAATTGACGCTGCCGTTATAGACCTCGTCGCCGCTGTGCAGAAAGTCGGCGGAGAGCCGATATTCGCCGTCGTCTGTGATCTCACGTGTCAGGCCGGCGGGCAGCGGACGGCCGATGCTGTCAAGCAGCTTGTACGCAAGGTCGAACGGGTCTGAGCCGTCGCCTTCGCCGCCGCTGTACAGCGTGAAGTTGAAGGTCGCGTCGTTATAGCACCACAGCAGCGCCTGCGCGTCGGTCGAGCGGTAGAGCAGTACGGAGTCGTATGCGCTCTTGTAGCTGCGGTCACGGGTGAAGCCGAGCGCGGAGAATATATCGTCCGCGGCGGCGTCCGTGCTACCGGACGGAGCGGCGAGCGAATACACCTCAAGCTTCGAGGGCAGCATGTCCGCTATCATCGAGCAGTCCACGGCGGCGAGCTTCACATCGTAGGGGCTGCCGGTCTCGCAGGGGAGGTAGCCGTATTGCCGCGCGGAGTATGAGATGAGAAGCGCCGCGGTCAGCGCCACAGGGACGGCGGTTTCGGCGCAGTGCCAGACAATGTTCCGCCTGCCGCCGCAGCGGGACGGGAATATCATCGCGCACAGCCCGCAGCCGAACAGCGCGCCGAGCATACCGAGGATCGGGCGGTCGATGTCGAATGAGCCATAGCCGAAGAGCAGCTGGAGCCCCTCAAGTGCCAGTGCGTATACCAGCGAGATGAGCGGGATAAAATATTGCAGCCGCCTGCGGCGGATGACCAGCGTCAGCAGAAAGCCGAAGGGGACGAACAGGCCGGAGGTCAGAATTATGAGCTGCGGCAGGCTTACCCCGGTGTCGGCCACGGCGGAATAGATGCTGCGCAGGGGGTAGAGGTTTACGTCGTTCTCGCCGCTGTGCCCGGTGGTGAAAAGTATCATGCTCAGCGAGAGCAGATACCACAGCGTTACAAACCACAGCGCCTGCCGCTTTGGGGAAGCGCTGCTCCGCTTGCGCACGGCAAGGCAGGATATCAGAAAAATACCCGAACAGAGAACCAGCGCCGAGAGGCAGAGACTCGCATATGTATATAGATATGTTCCGAAAGCAGACATAAGTTTCTCCAAATGTAATGCCGCGGCGGGCGGCATGATGTCCTTACAATACTATTGTACACCACTTTTTATCAAAATTGGTCGAATTTAAGCAATCTTTAGATTTGAAATGCAATTTTGTCGTAATGCACAAGTTGATGGGTGCATATATTTATATATACGGAAAAGCTGTGGAATTGTTGCAGTATTAGGTCGAAAAAAGCAAAAATAGCATTTTTGACAAAAATCAGCGCACGACTTTGTGCACCGTGTTCAGCACTGCCTATACG
>CAVCWF010000224.1:0-2462 GCA_963605945.1 Lachnospiraceae bacterium | reverse complement strand
GTTATTATACCCGATGATGGAACAAAATTATGGAAAATTAATGGTTACAAAACAATGGTAAAAAAGACAAAAAGATACACAAACTTTCTCTTGATTTTTCGCTGCAATACCCCTATAATAATATTGCTCGGTGGTTAGAAGTGGTGAAAAATGGGGCAATGCCCCACGGAAAGGGGCGACGTTCCATGACAGGTGAATATCAGCATTCTCTTGACAACAAGGGGCGTCTTTTTATTCCCGCAAAGCTCAGGGACGAACTGGGCGAGGTCTTTTTCGTCACTCTTTCCATGGATCGCTGCCTCAGCGTGTACAGCGCCGAGAACTGGCAGGTGTTTTCCGATAAGGTAAACGCCATGCCGTACGTCAAGCAGCGGAAGATGCGCCCGCTTTTTGCACACGCCGCGCGCTGCGAGCTGGACAGTCAGGGACGTGCGCTTATTCCGCAGAATCTGCGCGATTACGCGGGGCTTGTGAAGAACGTCACCGTCGTGGGCTGCAATAACCACGCGGAGCTATGGGACAGTGAGAACTGGGCGGCCGTATATTCCGCGGAGACTACGCCGGAGAACATCGCGGCGGTTATGGAGGAGCTTGAATTCTGATGGACGAAGCAAAGCACGTTTCGGTGCTCCTGAACGAATGTATTGAAAACCTGAATATAAAACCGTCCGGAATATATCTCGACGGGACTCTCGGCATGGGCGGCCATTCCTATCAGATTGCGTCCCGCCTCACGACGGGCAGACTTATCTGCATTGACCGCGACGAGACGGCGATAGAGCGCGCCGGCAAGCGCCTTGCCCCGTTTGCGGACAAGATAACGCTTGTGCATGGCAACTTCTGCGACGCCGCGCAGATACTCGATTCCCTGAATATTCCCGAAGTTGACGGTATGCTTTTTGACCTCGGTGTTTCATCTCCACAGCTCGATGAAACTTGGCGGGGCTTTTCTTATATGCACGACGCGCCGCTGGATATGCGCATGGATTCGGAGGACAGCCTCAGCGCGTACGAGGTGGTGAATACGTGGCCGGAGGACAGGCTGAACCGCATCCTCTGGGACTACGGCGAAGAACGATATGCCCGCCGCATCACGAACGCTATACTTGCGGCACGGGAGACAAAGCCGATAGAATCCACGCTTGAGCTGGTCGACATCATCAAAAGTGCCATGCCCGCGGCGGCACTGCGTGAAAAGCAGCACCCTGCCAAGAGAACATTTCAGGCGATACGCATCGCCGTCAATGACGAGCTGGGCGCGATATCGACTATGATGGAGACCGCGCCCGACAAGCTGCGTGTCGGTGGCAGACTGTGCGTGATAAGCTTCCATTCGCTTGAGGACAGGATCATAAAAACCGCGATAGCCGCGCGGGAAAACGGTTGCACCTGCCCGCGCGAAGCGCCGGTGTGCACCTGCGGCTTCGTACAGACACTGAAAAGCGTGAAAAGAAAGCCGATACTTCCGTCTGAGGAAGAGATAAAGACAAATCCTCGCTCGCGCAGCGCAAAGCTCCGCGTCGCAGAGAGGGTTTGATTGATGGAGAAAAGGCTGAGTCTGACTCTGTTCCGCGCGATAATTGTGCTGTTTTCGTGTGTTCTGCTGGTGTTCACGATGCTGAATACGGTGAAGCTCGCGGCGATGAACGATAAAGCCGCGAAGACCGAAAAAGCGATAAAGGAATTATCGGTTGAAAACGATGTCCTGCTTGCCCAATACGAGAGCAGCATGGGACTTGATGAGATAGAGCAATACGCGACTGAGGTGCTTGGAATGCAGAGATGCGCTCCGGGGCAGATAGTATATCTGGAGGCGCCGGGAGCTGCGGGCTGAGCCGCAAGTGGTATTTGGATAAGCTGCTGAATATATTTATATATCTTATCAGCAGGAGAATACCATGCCTGAGAATAACGCTAAAACTTCCGTGAAAACCGGCCCTAACCGGCAGATGCTCCGCCGCACGCTGTTTTTGATGGCAGTGTGCGGCATCGCCGCATTTTTGATACTCCTTGGGCGGCTGTATAAGCTGCAGATAGCAGACCATGAATATTACGAAAAGCTCGCCATAAGCCAGCAGCTGCGCGAAGCCCCGACGGCGGCGGCGCGCGGGAAGATTTACGACACGAACATGAACATCCTCGCCGTCAGTGCGACGGTGGATAATGTGTACGTCAGTCCCGCGGAGATCGAGATGTACGGCGAGGACAGGGCGCTTATCGCGTCGGGGCTTGCGGATATACTCGGTCTGGATTATAATGACGTGTACGAAAAGACCGGGCAGACCGGCTCATGGTATGTGACGGTCAAGCGCAAGGTCGAGGCGGAGGACGCGGAGAAGATACGCGAGTTCAAATCCGAAAATAATCTTCGCGGTGTCCGGCTGGAGACCGACACAAAGCGCTACTATCCGAATTCCTCCCTTGCATGTCACCTTATCGGTTTCGTCGGTACGGATAACAAC
>CAVCWF010000223.1:0-2181 GCA_963605945.1 Lachnospiraceae bacterium | reverse complement strand
GTCGGCCATGTTGTCGCGCAGGGCGGCAATGGCGGGGCGGGACGAGGGATCGTTCATCTCAACGGTGCTGCGGGCGTGCTTGTCCATCCAGTTCAGATCGGCGGACTTGTACGGAACCTCAGGCTTGATCTCGAATATATCGGCGTCCACCGCCTCGGCAAGCGTCTGCGCGAGGCGCGCGGTAGTGCCGGTGGGGGAGAAGTAGGCAACAAGTTTTTTCATGGTTATACCTCCTGAAGTAATATCGGCGGGCAGCGGCATATCATTAGACCGCTACCCACCAATATTATATCATATAGGTAGAAACTAAAAAAGCAGATTTTGTGAACGCGTAGATCGGGTCACTGCCGCTTTCGGCAAGCCTTTACCCGCAAAACACATGACCATCATGTTAAAAACCCGATAAAATTCAGAAGTTATTGACAAAATTTTGTTAAGATATTATAATATCGGCGGTTGATGAGGGCTGTGTCCTCGTTGACTGAAGGTATATATGCCATAAAGGCAGAATCTTTAAGGAGGAAAACAAAAAATGAAAAAGTATCTTGCACTGATTCTTGCTCTGTGCATGGTGTTCGCACTGTGCGCCTGCGGCAGCAGCGCGGAAACGCCCGCGGCTCCCGCCGCCGACGCTACCGATGCTCCCGCCGCTGAGGAGAGCACTGCTCCCGAAGCCACCGGCTGGACTCCCGACGGCCCCGTGACCATGATCGTCTCCTACAAGGCCGGCAACGGCACCGACGTCACCGCACGTATTCTCGCAAAGTACGCTGAGAAGTACATCGGCCAGACTATCGTCATCGAGAACGTTGACGGCGGCTCCGGCTCCCTCGGCTGGTCCCAGCTCGCAGCAGCTGATCCCGACGGCATGACCATCGGCTTTATGAACCTGCCCAACTTCAACAGCTCCATCGTCAAGGGCCTCGGCACCTACACCACTGCCGACTTCACCGCGATCTGCAACCATGTAACCGAGACCTCTATGGTCGTCGTCCGTGCCGGCGAGACCCGCTTTGACGACATCGACGGCCTTGTCGCATACGCGAAGGAGAACAACACCGTCGCTTCCACCAACGGCGCTCAGGCCTCCAACCACATCGGTGCTCAGGCCTTTGCAAACTCCGCAGATTTCAAGTACACCGATCTTCCTCAGGGCAACACCAATGACGAACTCGTCTCCCTGCTCGGCGGCGAGGCCGACTGGTGCGTCGTAAAGGCCGCTGATATCGCAGGCCGTACCGACGTCAAGGTTCTGGCTGTCTTCTCCGAAGAGCGTCTGGCTGAGTACCCCGACGTCCCGACTCTGGGCGAGAAGGGTTACTATGACAAGTGGCTCGGCTCCTCCCGCTGCATCGTTGCTCCCGCGGGCGTGAGCGAAGAGGTCATCAAGTTCTATGAGGAAGCCTTCAAGCAGACCATGGAAGATGCCGATTACCTCGCAGCAGCTTCCGAGTTCGCAACCGATTATAAGGATGCCGCTACCACCGCAGCTCTGATCGAGGAGCAGCAGGCCTTCACCGAGAGCCTGTCCACCGGCTTCTGGTACGAATAATCCTATATCACGCACCTAAAAGGGCGGGTTCTCCCGCCCTTTCCTTGGTTCAAGTCTGAAAAACTCACAGCATTTCCCATTCGATTTATAGGAGGGACAGTCCCTTGAAGATGAAAAAAACCGATATAGGCGTCGTGGCGTTCATGTACGCGGTCTGCGCGTTCTTCTACGCTTACAGCGGCAAGCTGACGGCGGAGAGCAAGACCTACCCGATGTTCACCATCGCTCTGCTCTTTGCACTGACGACCCTGTATCTTATCCAGATGATAATCTCCGCGCGCAAATTCGGCGTGGAGAGCGGCGCGGACGAGGTGTTCGCGGGCTTCAAGCCGGTGCAGTTCATCGTCTCCGTCGTACTTACTATTGTATATTTCTTTATGATGAAGTATCTCGGCTTCTTCACCGCAACGATCGTGTTCATGGTGGCGTCGCTGCTGTACCTCAAGGTGCGCCCCGTGCCGATGCTGATATCCGTGGTTGCGATGAACCTGCTGATATACTTTGCATTCGTGAAGTTCCTCGGCGTCAAGCTGCCCTCCGGGCTGCTGTTCTAAGGAGGGTATAGATTATGCTTGAAACCTTACAGCAAATGGGTCAGGGCTTCGTAAATGCTCTGACATGGATAAACC
>CAVCWF010000222.1:0-2638 GCA_963605945.1 Lachnospiraceae bacterium | reverse complement strand
ATTCGTGACGCCGATAACCTGACCGTACATGTTGTACAGCGGGCCGCCGGAGTTTCCCTCGTTGATGGCGGCGTTGGTCTGCATCAGGGTCATGCTGCGGCCGTTATAGCTGACGCCGCGGTTTATCGCGGAGATAACACCGTTTGTCAGCGTCATGCGGAACTGCTCGCCCAGCGGGTTGCCTATCGCGGCAACCGCGTCGCCGACGGCAAGCTCGGAGCTGTCTCCGATTACGGCGGGAGTGAGCCCTATGCCCTTGACCTTCAGCAGCGCGATGTCGCTTATCGAGTCGGCTCCGACCAAGGTGGCGTTGAGTACGGTGTCGTCATACAGGGTAACGGTCGCGCTGTCCGCGCCGTTTATGACGTGCGTATTCGTCACGATCAGGCCGTCCGACGTGAGCACGAAGCCGGTGCCCCAGTTATAGCCGCTCTGGCCGTCCGTATACGCCGAGATGCCGACGACCGACTTATAGCTCTCTTCATACAGCTCGCCCAGAGTCAGCTCGCTGCCGGACGGCTTTTCCTCAAGCTTCAGTTCATAGTCTATCGGCAGCTGCGCGCGCGGGATGTTTATCTCCGCGACGTCGGTGGTTGTCTTGGTGTAGTACTGACTGAAAAAGTCCTGCCAGTTCTCCGGCATGTCGCCGTTTCCGTCCTCAGAGGGAATAACGTTGGAGCCGAAGCCGCCCTGAACCCCGCCGCGCTCCGCGAAGATAAGCGACGTGGCCACCAGCAGCACGAGCAGCAGGCATATCCCGCCGATTATCCGCACCTTTTTATTTTTCTTTTTCTCCTTCGGCGTCACCGCGCTCACTGTCGGCACGCTCTGAAGCGGGGCATACCAGTCGTCCTTGCTGTACCAATTGTTTGCCATAAAAATGACCTCTTTTTATACTCAAAACAGATTTGTTTTCTTCTCGCCGGGTTCGTTTTTCGCAAGAGTCAGCGTGAACACGAACTCCGTCATACCGTCGCGGCTCGTGACGGCGATGTCCTCATCGTGGCTGTTGATGATGGATTTCACCAGATACAGGCCGAGGCCGACGCCGTCCTTATCCAGACTGCGTGAGCGATCCGACTTGTGGAACCGGTCGAAGATGAACGGGAGATCGTCCGGCGGTATCGTCTCGCCGTAGTCGCGCACGGAGACATACGCCTTGCCGTTATCCTTATATATGCGCACGGTGATGCAGCTTCCGGGCGAGGCAAACTTCACGGCGTTATCCAACAGGTTATATATTACCTGAGTTATGGCGTCTTTATCCGCATGCACCATGATATGATTATCCGGCAGCTGCGGGTCGACATCAAGATTTTTCTTTGTTGCGCGGCTTTCAAAGCTCAGAAGCGTCTGGAGCGTAAGCTCCGTCAGGTCAAAATCAATCCTTTTCGTCGGGTCTGCGGCGCGGTTCCTGAGTTGTGACACGTCGAGCATGTCGCGCACCAGACGCGAAAGGCGCTTCGTCTCGTCGCTTATCGCGCGGAGATATTTTTTCTCGTCCTCCGGCGGGATAGTGCCGTCGAGCAGACCTTCCGCGAAGCCGGATATCGTGGTCATCGGCGTCCTCAGCTCATGCGAGATATTGGCTATGAACTCGCTGCGGCGCTCCTCGGCATTTTCAAGCGAATCGGCCATCTTATTGAACGAATCTATCAGCGCGCCCATCTCATCCGTGGGATCCTCGCGCTGGCGCACACGCACCGAGAAGTCCCCGCGTGCGAACCGGCGCGACGCCGCCGCCATCTCGTCCAGCGGCTTCGCCATGTGCTTGGAGTACATTAGGGAGACTATCATCGCCGCAGCGAAAACGCCGATGGTCACGATTGCGGTTATTCCGGTCAGGGACGACCACGTTTTCAGTATGTTGTCCACGACGTTCGTGATGAACACATAGCCGATGATATCTTTTCCGTCAGCCGCCGTCTTTATCGGCCGCGCCACTGCGTATCGGTCTTTCTCGTACAGGCCGCCGAGCGTGCTCATCTGGTCGTACTCCCCCGTCGCCTCAAGCGTCTGCATCACGTCGTCCGGTATCTGGCGGCCGAGATGCTCGCACATCGGCGCGCGGTCGGAGCAGGAGACGATCTTACCGGTCTCATCGGTTATAAAAACCTGATTGCCGGTGGTGCGCGAGATAGAGGAGAGTGTCATGCTCAGGCTCCAGCTCGTGAGCGAATCCCCGTCGGCGATGGCGGAGGCGGTTCTCGCGACCTCGGAAGCGTTATTGTCCATGCGCTCGCGGTAGTCGTTTATGATGTATCCGCGGCCGATGCCGACAAAGCTCACTGCAACGAGCAGAAAGCACATGAACACGAGCGTCGCCGTAGCTACAAAGTTGCGCAGGTATACGTTCTTCATTACTCTGTCACTTCAAACTTGTAGCCGACGCCCCAGACGGTCTTGAGGCACCATTTATCGCTGACGCCCTCAAGCTTTTCGCGCAGGCGCTTTATGTGCACATCCACGGTGCGGGAATCGCCGAAATAGTCGAAGCCCCACACCTCGTCGAGGAGCTGGTTGCGGGTGAAAACGCGGTTGGGGGACGCCGCGAGATGGTACAGCAGCTCCATCTCCTTCGGCGGCGTATCGACCTTGACGCCGTTCACCACCAGCTCGTAGGAATCGAGATTTATTA
>CAVCWF010000221.1:0-5269 GCA_963605945.1 Lachnospiraceae bacterium | reverse complement strand
GTATAAGATATACCGCATCTATGTCCCGCGCGGCAAGGCGCTGGACGCATTTGCAAAGATGCTTGAATGGCAGTAAATTTGTTTTTTTATATTCCAAAGGGAGGTGCTCTGAATGATAATCACATTGGGCAGACAGCATGGCAGCAACGGGCACGATATCGCGCGCGCTCTTGCGAAGGAGCTTGATTACAGGTGCTTCGACAAGGAGATTGTCGACGAGGCGGCTGAAAACTCGCACTTCAGCAAGGAGATATTCGATTCCTACGATGAGAAGCGCGTGAACACGTACATAGTCCCCGTGCCGCACTACGTAGGGATGAACGAGGGCTTCCGCCTCAATATGCAGGTTGCCACGGCGCAGTTTGACGTTATGCGTTTGCTCGCAGAGAAGGGGAACTGCATCTTTGTGGGCCGCTGCGCGGACTACATCCTGCGCAACCGCGACGACGTTGTGCGCGTGTTCATCATGGGCGACATGCCGACCCGCATCAAGACCATTATGAAGCGCAAAAATCTCAATGAGGATCAGGCGAAGAAGCTGATAAAGGAAGTCGATAAGGATCGTTCCAGCTACTACCGCTACTATACCGATCAGATATGGGGCGAGGCGGAGAACTATGACCTCTGCATCGACAGCGGCCGCATCGGCGTACAGGGTGCGGTGGATGTCATCAAGGCTTATATCGCAGCGAGAAAATAAGAATGGCATTCAGAAAGACCCTTTGTGCGCTGCTGATATTCTGCATGGCGTTCGCGCTGTGCGCCTGCGGGGGGGAAGCGTCGGCGCCCGCCGCGCCGGAACAGACCGAGACGCTTCCCACAGAAACCCCGGAACCCACCCCGGAGCCGACGCCCGTCCCCACGCCGACTGTCGAGGAGCGGGCGCGCGAGCTTATCCGCGGCGGAGAATATCAGGCGGCGATAGAGCTGCTTGACGGAGCGGATGGCGACGAGGCGAAGCTGCTTCGCCTGAAGGCGGAGATAAGCGCCGCGGCCGTCGGCGAGCATGTGCTGTTTGGCAGCTACGAGCAGGACGATGTGACGGATAACGGCGCGGAGCCGCTTGAATGGATAGTCCTGTCGCGCGACGGCGATAAAGCACAGCTTATGACGTGGTATCTGATAGATACCCAGCCGTATCACGACGTTTTCGACGGTACCTCCACATGGGCGGAGTGCACACTGCGCGCTTGGCTCAACGAGGATTTTTATACCGCGGTATTCACGGAGAACGAACAGAAGCTTGTGCTTGAAACGGAGCTTGAAAATAAGGACAACCCGGCCTATGGCACTCCCGGCGGCAGCAATACCGTCGACCGGGTGTACCTGCTCAGCATTGATGAGGCGCGCGCTCTGAGCCGAGAACAGCTTCTTGCCCCTGTGACGGCATACACGGCGCATCGCGGCGGAACCGTCAACGCAATGGGCAACGGCTGGTGGTGGCTCCGTTCGCCGGGCGTATACAGCCGCGACGCGGCATATGTCGATGCCCTCGGAAAAATAAGCGAGTACGGATATATAATCCATCGCTCGGCTTGGGATATCCGCCCCGTCATATGGGTTGACCTGAGCGTGTAAACGAAAAGCATAAAAACCGGATGCGGCTTTCCTTTACGGAAGGCTGCACCCGGTTTTTAGTTGCGTGGGGCAAAATGATATATCGCTATCGCAATATGATATACGGAAAGCCGTATGATATGCTTGCTGCGCAAGAATGATATAATATCCGTTCCTCCATATGCCGCAGGCATATATCATCGCACGAAAGTGCGATATCATATCGCAGATATATCACCCGTGCCGACAAGAACGGATATCATTGAAATAGCTCTTTTGTCAGAAAGACAAAAGAGCTATTTCTGGTGGGGGAAGGTGGATTCGAACCACCGAAGGCATTGCCAGCAGATTTACAGTCTGTCCCCTTTGGCCACTCGGGAATTCCCCCATATTAAATTGCGCTGTCAAACGCGGTGGAGCTGGTGGACGGATTCGAACCCCCGACCTGCTGATTACAAATCAGCTGCTCTACCTGCTGAGCTACACCAGCACGGAATCAACGATGACGCTTGATGGCGTTTCTCAAGCTCGCTTATATTAGCACATGAATCCCGGTTTGTCAACAACCTTTTTCCGAAATATTAATATTTTTTAAGTTTACCCTTCGTCCATGCGCGGAAGATTGAAAAAAAGCGCGTTTTATGTTATATTTAGACGGAATGTACTTTCAACCCGCATTTGAATGGAGACAGATATGAGAACAGCGACTAAGAATAAAAATAAATTCGTACTCACGCTGATGTTTACGATAATCATAATCCTCACGCTGGTGGTCGTGGTGCTGGTTGCGGCGCTGATGAAGCGCCCGACGGAAGAGGTCGACCCGCACGAGGGACAGGTTTATATCAACGACGGCTTCGGCATGGTGTGGATGACGCCGCTTGAGGGCGTAGACGTCAACACCGTTTCGCAGAGCGACATCGTGCGCTATGACGGCGTGCCGAAGTACGTGGGCGAGGATTATGAGACTCTGCGCGGAGTGGACGTCAGCGAGCACCAGTACGATATCGACTGGGCGGCTGTTGCGGCGTCCGGCGTCGATTTCGCGTACATCCGTCTGGGCTACCGCGGCTACACGCAGGGCGGCCTGTTTGAGGACGCTTATTTCAAGGCCAATATCGAGGGCGCAAAGAGCAACGGCATCAAGGTCGGCGTCTATTTCTTCTCGCAGGCGATAAACGTGCAGGAGGCGATAGAGGAGGCGGACTTCGTGCTGGAGCGCATAGAGCAGTACGATATTGACCTCCCCGTGATGTATGACTGGGAGAAGATGGAGGAGGCCGGAGCCGACGCGAGAACCTATCAGCTCGACACGGCGATCCTCGACGAGTGCGCCGTGGCATTCTGCGAGACGGTGAAAAAGGCCGGATATGAGCCGGGCGTATATTTCAACCGATATATCGGCTATTATGGCTTTGACCTCAGCCGCCTGAACTCCTATAAATTCTGGCTGGCCGTGCCCGGCGACTTCCCCGATTTCTACTATGCCTTTGACATCTGGCAGTACAGCTTCGAGGAGACTATCCCCGGAATCGAGACGCCCACGGACATGAACCTCATGTTCATCCCCAAGGCGCAGCCCTCGCCGTCGCCGTCCGCAGAAGCGACACCGGCGGCCTGAATCCGGTTATAATAATTATATTGAAACAGCGGCGGATTTGGGATATAATATCCTTTCAGGAAAACGGAGGATAATTTCAATGGCAGAGCAGAAAACAAACGTAATGCGTGCGCTTGAGCAGAAAAAGATAAAATATACGCCGCACAGCTACCCGCACGGCGACGATGCCGTGGACGGGCTTACGGTCGCGGCGCTGCTCGGAGTGGATGCGGCGAAGATATTCAAAACTCTCGTGACCCGCGGTGCGAGCAAGGGAATATACGTTTTCGTGATACCCGTAGGCGCGGAGCTCGACCTGAAGAAGGCCGCGAAGGCCGTGGGCGAGAAGTCGATAGTGATGGTGCACGTGAGCGAGATAAACGCGCTGACCGGATATATACGCGGCGGCTGCTCGCCGGTCGGCATGAGAAAGCACTACACCACTACCTATGACGCGTCCGCGCTCGCGCAGGACACGATAATCGTCAGCGCTGGTAAGATCGGCTTTCAGGTGGAGCTGGAGCCGCAGGCGCTTATCCGGATAACTCAGGGGAAAACGGCGGATGTTACCGTCGGGTAATAATTGATGCAGAACAGTATTTATATAAAAGGCGCAAGAGAAAACAACCTGAAAAATATCGACGTCGAGATACCGAGAGACAAGCTGGTCGTGATAACCGGCCTCTCCGGCAGCGGAAAATCCAGCCTCGCGTTCGATACCATATATGCCGAGGGCCAGCGCCGCTACGTGGAGAGCCTCAGCTCTTATGCGCGCATGTTCCTCGGCCAGATGGACAAGCCGGATGTGGACTATATCGACGGCCTGTCCCCGGCAATATCCATCGACCAGAAGACGACCTCCAAAAACCCGCGCTCCACGGTCGGCACCGTGACGGAGATATATGATTATCTGCGCCTTCTCTGGGCGCGCGTCGGTGTGCCGCACTGCCCGAAATGCGGCAAGGAGATTCGCCAGCAGAGCATCGACCAGATAGTCGACCAGATAATGGCGCTCCCAGAGGGGACGCGCATTCAGCTCATGGCTCCGGTCGTCCGCTCACGCAAGGGCGAGCATGTGAAGGTGTTCGAGGATGCGAAGAAGTCTGGCTATGTCCGCGTCCGTGTGGACGGGATAATGTACGACCTGACCGAGGAGATAAAGCTCGAAAAGAATAAGAAGCACATCATCGAGATAGTCGTTGACCGCCTAGTCATAAAGCCGGACATCATCCGCCGCCTGACGGACTCCGCAGAGACGGCGATGGCGCTCGCGGGCGGCCTGCTCACGGTCGATATCCCCAAGGAGGACAGACAGCTCAGCTTTTCGCAGAATTACGCCTGCGAGGACTGCGGCATCTCCATCGACGAGCTTGCCCCGCGCCTGTTTTCGTTCAATAACCCCTACGGCGCCTGCCCGACCTGCACCGGCCTCGGTATGCGCCTGCTCGTCGACCCGGATCTAATAATGCCGAACCCGAACCTCAGCATCATGGACGGCGGCATAACCGCGAGCGGCTGGGGCAACGCGAAGGGCGACTCGATATCGAGAATGTACTATGACGCGCTCTCCCGGCGCTATCACTTCAAGCTGACTGATCCCATCAAGGACATCCCGCCTGAGGCGATAGACGCGCTGATGTACGGCACGAAGGGCGAGCCGCTTCAGCTGAGATATGAGAAAAATGAGGGCTTCGGCGTGATCCGGCGCGAGTTCGAGGGCATTGCGAACAACCTTGAGCGGCGCTATAAGGAGACGCAGAGCCCCGCAATGCGCGCGGAGCTTGAGGAGTGCATGTCCGAAACTCCGTGCCCCGACTGCGGCGGCCGCAGGCTGAAAAAGACCGCGCTTGCGGTGACGGTCGGCGGCATGAACATTGCGGAGTTTACCGACCTGCCCGTCGTCAGTGCGCTGAAATTCATAGACTCTCTCCAGCTCAGCGAGAAGGACATGATGATCGCCGAGCGCATTCTGAAGGAGATAAAATCCCGCCTTGGCTTCCTCGTGAATGTCGGGCTTGGATACCTGACGCTGTCCCGTTCGGCGGCTACGCTGTCCGGCGGTGAGAGCCAGCGCATCAGACTTGCCACGCAGATCGGCTCCAGCCTGATGGG
>CAVCWF010000220.1:0-2477 GCA_963605945.1 Lachnospiraceae bacterium | reverse complement strand
TGCCCCTTCTAGGGGAAGTCCCCAGTGCGCACACTGGGGAAAGGGGTCGCCGGAGCTGCGACACGAGCAGAGGGGAAAAGAAAACTCCGCACCCCAAAAACAAAAAACGCAAAAAATTTTATTCCGATTGCAATAAAACGCCCGGCTCGTGTATTATATAGGTGTAAAGCAAAACGAAGGGAGGGACGCGATGCTGCCCGCCGCATACAAAATGGAGCCGGAGACGCCGCGCGTGAGCGGCGCGGATGAGCTTGACCGGTGCATAGAGCGCGTCGCCATGTGCGACAGGGACGCTTTCGCCGTGCTGTACCGCAGCACCAGCGGCGCGGTGTTCGCCTATGCCCTCTCCGTACTTAAAAACCGGCAGGACGCCGAGGACGTTCTGCACGACTGCTACGTGAACATATACCAGACCGCGCAGGCCTACCGCAGTGAGGGCAAGCCCATGGCGTGGATAATGACCGTCACGCGGAACCTCTGCCTGCACAAGCTGCGCGAGCGCAGCCGCCGCGCCAAACAGCCCGACTGCGACTGGGAGACCCTGCTCCGCGCGGACAGCGGCCTCGGCGACGAGGAACGCCTGCTGCTTCGCGCGTGCATGGAGCAGCTCGGCGGCGAGGAGCGCAGAATATTCCTGCTGCACGCCGTGTCGGGCTTCAAGCACAGGGAGATAGCGGAGTTTATGGAGCTGCCGCTGGCGACGGTGCTGTCGAAATACTCGCGCGCCGTGAAGAAAATGAGGAAATATCTTGAGGAGGCTGAACTGTATGGCTGACAGAGAGCTTGAAATGCGGGTGCAGCAGGCGTTTGACGCCGCCGCGCCGGATATATTCGATTCCGTGATGGCCGAGTGCAGCGCGCCGCGGGGCAAGGTCGTCGCCCTGACGAAGAGCCGGAAGAAGAAAAGCGGCTTTGCCAAGCGCCTGCTTTCGATCGCGGCTGTGATGGCGCTGCTGATCTGCGCTGCCGCCGGCGGCGCGTATGTCAGCGGACAGGAGAACGCCGTCGCCTCGGTCGTGACGCTGGACGTCAACCCCAGCGTCGAGCTGCGGCTCAATGCGCGCGACAAGGTCGTGGACGCCGCCGCGCTCAACGGCGATGGGCAGGCCATCCTCTCAAATCTTGAACTGCGCGGCGAAAAGCTCGGCGCGGCGCTGGCCGACGTGATCGGCTCGATGCGCGACAACGGCTACCTGACCCCGGAGAAAAATTCCGTACTCGTGACGGTCGATAACGGCGACACCGCCAAGGCCGAGGCGCTTCAGCAGCGCATCGACACCGTCATGGCCAACGTCATGGAGACGGCGGATTTCGACGGCGCGGTGATAAGTCAGGTGCTCCGGAAGACGGACGAGGTGACGGAGCTTGCGCGCTCGCTGGCGATAAGTCCGGGCAAGAGCCAGTTCGTCTCGGCCATCAGCGCCGCGAGCGGCGAGAGCGTTGAGGAGCTTGCAAAGCTCAACATCAGCGACCTGAACCTGCTGAGAACGCTGAAGAATCTTGACCTTGAAAACATCGTCGCCTGCGGAACGGCGGGCGCGGCGGATTACATAAGCGAGGGCACCGCGGCGCTGGAGGCGCTGAAGGCTGCCGGTGCCGAGGACGGCGCACTGCCTGACGTCGATGTGGACGTGGACGTAGTGGACGGGGAGCTGGTGTATAACGTGAGCTTCTCCTTCGGCGGCTACGACTACAATTACGAGGTCAGCCCGAACAGCGGCAGCATCAAGAACTGCGCGCGCCAGCTTGCCGACGACATCGAAGCGCTGGCCGAGAGCTTTGCCGACGGCTGGGAGAACTGGGGCGAGGCTCAGGGCGACAGCTGGGAAGATTGGGGCGAAGCAACCGGCGATGCGTGGGAGGCTTGGGGTGAAGCCCAAGGCGACGCATGGGAGAGCTGGGGCGAGAGCTATGCCGACGCTTGGGAAGAGTGGGCAGAGAACTACGCCGACGAATGGGAAGCATGGGCGGAGCAGCATCCGGACGAGTGGAAGAAGCTCATCGAGCAGTACCCCGAAAAGTGGGAAGCTTGGGCGAAGCAGCACTCCGAAGAGTGGAACTCATGGCTCAGCGGAAACGCGGACAGCCTCGGCGAGCTGGGAGAATTCCTGCGGTCGTGGACGTCGCTGTTCAGCAAGTGGTGGAATTGAACCGATAACGGCGCTGCCTTACCATCGGCGCCTGACGATAAAGAGTGCCGATCCTCCCCCTCGGCGCTCCATGAAAAAGACGTATATAGAAAAAAGGAAAAGCCGCTGCAAAGCGGCTTTTTCGTGTGTGAGGGGGAGCTTTAGCCGCTTGCGTGGGGAGTGTCTCTCCCTCAGTCGGCTAACGCCGACAGCTCCCTCGTCAGAGGGAGCCAAGGGGTGCGGCGCAGCCACTGCGCCAGTGCGAAATCTTTGCCGCGAAGCGCTGCCCCTGTTAGGGTAGCGAAGCGGCGGCGCGGTAGTGAATGACATGCCGGGGGCATGTCAGAG
>CAVCWF010000219.1:4109-7567 GCA_963605945.1 Lachnospiraceae bacterium | reverse complement strand
GATCTTATGACAAAATGGGACAAGATATTCCGCATTGCTGTTGTGCTGCTGCTCTGTGCGAATCTGGCAGTCAGCAGTATGGTATGTGTGCGGCTTCGCAATGGTGTGCCCGCGGCAAGCAGCGGCGAAAATGTCCCCGCAACGAAAACCGTCGATGCCAATAGTGACACTGCACTGGTAGTTCCGGAAAGTCCGACAACAACCGATGCATGGTACGACTATGCTTGGGCATACGAAGCCTCAGATTATGTTGAGATTATCCGTTTGGGGACAGACGGCTCCGCTTGGCATTTTGAAATGACGCTTCCGGGTGCCAATGTGGATCTGACTGTTAAACAGATCTACATCAACGACATGGTTGACGGTCAAAAAACTGATGAGCATCTTGTTGATGATGACGTTATAAGCTATATGGCGCGGCTTAATAATTTGAGCGGAGACGAGGCGGTACTTCGCTCCGGAAAAACGCTGATATTCGAAGACTGGCACCCGTTCGTCACGGATTTTAATGGTCGAGAGATACTTTTTGTGCTGCAAACGGCCTCCGGAGAAACCGTGCGTTATTCGTATATTTTTGAGCTTACAGAAAACAGTTCGCTGTCAGCGGACTACACGAACGACAGCGGCAAGGATCTTTCCCTGCTTCGCCATGATGCAGAATACGCCATAGAAGTTTTCGACGGCGTGTACTGGGTGCCGGCGGTTTCCCTTGGTGAAAGCCGATATACGAATGCAGAAATTTTCGCAATGCTTGATGATTCTCCGGAGGAAAAGCAAGCCAAGATCGGAACGCTCTATGAGGCATTGCAGCTGTATCAGATCGGAGATTTTCGTTCGGCGGACGACAATGTGCGCATTTTTGAAAGCGGGATCAACTGGGAATACCATACGCCGGGGCGCAGCGCCGTGATCAACAACTGCGGCTGCTGCGCAACAGATTCCGCATGGCTGCGCTACCTGCTGGTTGGAGATTACGATGAGATCGGATATATTTCCACTTCCCAGCGTGACGGCGGCGGGCACGTCTATAACTATATTCAGGACGGTGAATGGTACTATATCATCGACCTTACACACTACCGCAACGACTGGATCGCCACGATTGAGGAAAACGGCGACATTGACGCCTATTCACGCTCCGACCGTGTTCTCGGCAACATTCACCGCACAAAAGATCTTTCCGACTTTGTAAACTATGTGCAGGACGCTTTCAACGATCCGCCCGGGCTGATGTTCCGGCTCACCTGCGAGGATGTAATACCCATAGACGGCGTGTATTCCCCAGACGGCATAACAATTTTTCAGCCGGAAAGCTATGAGCCATATATCACCTGCATTTTTGATGACGATACCGACAATCTAACGTACGCTTATGCTCCAGACCCTACGAACGTACCGGAGTATTAAACCGAACGGGTATATATTGACATCTTCAAGAAAAAAGTGATAGACTTTTATTATAAACAAACGCCAACTTCCGAACCGCTTATATAGCTTTATAAACCATGTAAGGAGGAACACAAACACTATGGAAAATTACAAGTTCTCGACTCTTGAGTACAAGCGTCCCGATTTAGAGGCGTATCGCACACAGCTCGCCCAGTGGAAAGCCGCGGTTGTGCACGCGGAGAGCTACACGGCGCTGCGCGAGCTGATTTTTGAGATCGACCGCAAGAACTGCGAGCTGTTCACGCAGTATTCCATCGCGCACATCCGTCACACACTCGACACGCGCGACGAGTTCTATGAAGCGGAAATCAACTATCTTCAGGACACGATGCCCACGCTCAGCGGCGACTCAGTCGCTCTCAGCGAGGCTATCGCGTCCAGCCCCTTCCGCGCGGACATTGAAGGCGAGTTCGGCAAGCAGTATTTTGTCTCCATGGATGTTCAGAAGAAGCTGTTCTGCGAAGCCAACATTCCCCTGCGCCAGCAGGAGAGCCGTCTGACCAACGAATATCAGAAAATTATGGCGACTGCCGAGATATCCTTTGACGGCAAAACACTGAACCTCTACGGCATCCAGAAATACTTCGAGCATCCCGACCGCGCGGTGCGCGCCGCCGCCGTCAAGGCATACTCCAAGTTCTACGAGGACAACGAGCCGCGTCTGGAGGAGATTTGGGCTGAGCTGATCCGCATCCGCAACCAGATGGGCAAGAACCTCGGTTACGAGAACTACATTCCCGTCGGCTATCTGGAGCAGGGCCGCACTGATTACGGTGAAAAAGAGGTCGCATCTTTCCGCGAGCAGGTACGCACCGTGCTCGTGCCGCTGTGCCAGAAGCTCTACGACGCGCAGGCCAAGCGCCTCGGCGTTGACCATGTCATGTGGTACGACGAAAAGATGGTGTTCCCCGACGGCAACGCCGAGCCTGCGGGTGACGACGCATTCATGGTCAAGACCGCACAGAAGATGTACCACGAGATAAGCCCGGAGACCGGCGAGTTTATCGACTTTATGATTGACCACGAGCTGATGGATCTGCAGAACAAGCCCGGCAAAGCCTCCACGGGCTACATGACGAGTCTCCCCAGTCTGAAGGCACCCTTCGTGTTCTCCTGCTTCAACCACACGATTTTTGACATGCAGGTGCTGACGCATGAGCTGGGTCATGCCTTTGCGGGCTACATGGCCATGCGCAGCCAGCCCATTTCGGATTATTACAGCGAATCGACCGACATCGCGGAGATTCACTCCATGTCCATGGAGCAGTTCGCGTACCCCTATGCCGAGTGGTTCTTCGGCGATCAGGCGGACAAGTTCCGCTTCGCGCATCTGCAGGAGGCGCTGACCTTCGTGCCCTTCGGCGTTGCTGTGGACGAGTTCCAGCACATCTGCTATGCGCATCCTGAGCTGACGCCCAAGGAGCGGACGTACCAGTGGCACCTGCTGGAGGAAAAATACATGCCGTGGCGTAAGTACGACAACGACGCGTTCATGGAGCGCGGCGGCTACTGGTACCACAAGCTGCACATCTACCTCTACCCCTTCTACTACATCAACTATACGCTCACCACTATGGGCGCGATGGAGTTCAAGAAAAAGTACGCCGAGGATAAGGCCGCCGCATGGCAGGATTATCTCAAGCTCTGCAAGACCGGCGGCAGCCGCAGCTATCTGGAGACGCTGCGCTATGCAAATCTGGCCAATCCCTTCGAGGCCGGTTCCGTCGAGCGCGCCTGCGGCTATGCGGAGAAGATTCTGCTTGAAAAAATTGCAGAGCAGGAGAAGTAAGCGCAGCACACCCATTATAATAAAAACGCTTAATGTCGTTCAGCACCTTTCCGGAATCGGAAAGGTGCTGAATTTGTATTTATTCTTTTGTTCGCGCGGCTCTCACTTGATATGGGGTTCAAGAGTTTGCGATCTGTCACTTTCTTCTCGCGCCTTTGCCTATCACATAGATGCCCGCCAGCATTTCAGCGACCGACAGCCCCAGCAGGAGTCCGGAGAA
>CAVCWF010000219.1:2685-4039 GCA_963605945.1 Lachnospiraceae bacterium | reverse complement strand
GCGCTATACCCATGACAATGAGGATGACGCCGGTCAGCGTCACTTTCTGCTTTTCCAGCTCCTGCGTTCTTCTCAGCAAATCGAGGATCTGGTCGTCGTCATACACGCGGACGCTCTTCTCTTCCGTCTCTTCGGCGTCCATCAGTTCGGAAACCGTTATCTTCAGCTCCCCGCACAGGCTATTTATCACGGTATAATCGGGCATACATTTCCCCGTCTCCCATTTTGAAATGGTCTTGTTTGAAACGCCCAAGCGCTCGGCCAGCTGCTCCTGAGTCAGGTTCTGTTCCTTGCGCTTTTTTGCGATGAATTTTCCTATGGCGACTTGCTCCATTTCTGAAACCTCCTTTGTTTCTTCGCGTTAAGAATAACACTCCTGCGCGGAGAATTACACCCCCTGTGAGGCGAATATTGGTGGAACGGCCGAAAAATCAATCATTTTGCCGCATTTATGCTTTTCCGTGAAGCTTCTTCAAAAAGAAAATATACGAGACGAGCCCCGGAACGCCTATCCAAGAGATGAAGCATACAGTTGCGGCTGCTGCCGCCGCGTCCGCGCTCCGAACCGTCAGCGCCGCGGCCAGATACAGCAGAGTCATCGGCAGGGAGATGCATCCAAGTACTCTATGCGCGACATTCCATGTGTCCTCATCCCGCACAGTCCAAGGGAGTCTGAGCCCGGTATGCCGGTTGTACGGCAGTCTGGGCGATATAAAGCCGCCGAACAGCATGATGCCGCACATGATTACGGCGGCGAGCAGTCTCTCCCCGTCCCCGGAAAGTACGGCCAACGCCGTTTTATCCAGCGCCGCCGCGGCTGCAGCGAGCAGCAGCACAACGGCGTCAAATATTGTTGCAGCTCTCAGGGCACTGATTCCGGCTTTGTCTGCCGCAGCACCGGTGAACAGCGTCAGATTCCAGTACAGTATCGCCAGCATGGCAAGCATACACACGCCCGCCAGAAGCAGCGACAGCAGCTCGTTTTTTACCGTCATCGCGGCAATCAAAGTTCCGAACGACAGCAGCAGAATAACCCCGCGCTTTTTATCCAGCTCGGCGCGAAGCTTCTCCTTCTGAATCTTGGCCGCAAACTCCTTATTCAGCCGCGCAAGCTCCCCGGCCATATCCTGAACGCCGCTCTCCGGCTCCATCCCCAGCAGTTGGCTCACCGGGACATCAAGCAGCTCCGCGATTTGAATCAGGACGTCCGCATCCGGCACGGACATCCCGTTCTCCCACTTGGACACCGTCTGGCGGACAACGCCAAGCCGCACCGCAAGTTCCTCCTGACTGACGCCCTTCGCCTTTCTGGCCGTCTTGATTTGCTCTCCTATCATACGCGCACCGCCCTTTC
>CAVCWF010000219.1:0-2675 GCA_963605945.1 Lachnospiraceae bacterium | reverse complement strand
GTTTTCATTATAAATGCCCACACCCGTCTGAGCAAGCAACGCGATTTAACATTCGGCCAAAACATTTGACTTTTTCCAATTTAGGACTACAATATGAGTATAGGAATCAGACATAAAATGGAGGGATAAACATGCTCGATTTTCTGCACAGCGAGGGTATAGACGAGGAAATGATCTCCCGAATCGAGGACTTTCGCCGCAGCTTTCCCGCAGCGTCGGAGAACGCCGGACGCATCCCCTGCCCCAAATACAAATATTACGGCCGTGAGGTCTGGCGCGAGGCGATAGCCGCCGTGCTCGCGGGCGAAAACCTGCTGCTGGTCGGCCCGAAGGCCACCGGCAAAAACGTTCTGGCCGAGAACCTCGCCGCCGTGTTCCAGCGCCCGCAGTGGGACATCTCGTTTTACCTCAACACGGACGCCGCATCGCTCATCGGCACCGACACCTTCAAAAACGGCGAGGTGACTCTGCGCCGCGGGCCGATTTACCAATGCGCCGTGGAGGGCGGCTTCGGCGTGCTCGACGAGATAAACATGGCAAAGAACGAATCTCTCTCCGTGCTCCACGCCACGCTGGACTTCCGCCGCATAATCGACGTGCCGGGCTACGACCGTATCACGCTCTCCCCCTGCACGCGGTTCATCGCTACGATGAACTACGGCTACGCCGGTACGCGCGAGCTGAACGAGGCGCTGGCTTCACGCTTCATGGTGATAAACATGCCCGTCATCTCGGCTGACAGCCTTGAAAAGCTGCTCAAGGCCACATTCCCGAAGCTGCGCGCAAAATACGCCCGCCAGCTTGCGGAGCTGTTTCAGGAGATCCGCAAGAAGTGCGACAGCTCCGAGATATCCACGAAGGCGCTCGACCTGCGCGGCCTGATCGCCGCCGTGCACCTCACGGAGCAGGGGCTGAGTCTCGGCGAGGCGCTTGAGATGGGCATCCTCAACAAGAGCTTTGACGATTTCGAGCGCCAGCTCGTGTCCGACATTGTCGGCGTGCGCATCCCCGGCGAGCTTCGCCGCAGCGACCTGTTCGAGCCATGACCGAGATCGACGAGCGGCAGCAGAAGCGCGCGGCAAACATTGTCTGGAACTGCGCCGGCCGCTATGACTTCCGCCCTGATTTCCGCGCCTACGACGTGAGGGGTCGAGCCGATCTCTACTGGAACTGCATCTTCGGCGCGGCGCGTAAGCACTACGACTACGCGGTGTTCGCGCAGATATTCGCGGGGCTTCAGCAATACGAGGACGCCGATACATACACGGATCTGTTCTGGCTGGGGCTTGAAAACTGCGTCTATCAGCGCGAGCTGCCGCAGCGCCCGGCGCTGGAAGCGCTTCGGCGCAGGTATGCCGGGCAGTTCGTACAGCAGCATCAGGGCGCGGAGGATTTTCAATTCTACGATTCGCTCGCGCTCGCGCACTTTTCACGCGTGCTGGGGCTTGAGCCGCGCATGAACAAATACGATTCCCAGCTCCTCGACGAGCTGGAGTTCACGCCGGAAATGACGGAAGCCGAGATCGCCGCACGGGCAAAGGCTCTGTTCGAGCGCTGGTTCCAGATATGCACCGAGGAACGCCGCCGCGCGCAGAAGCGCAGTTTCACGCAGCCGTTCAAAAAGCGCGGCAGGAAAAACGCCGGCACGCAGTTTCGCAGGTTCGGCCTCGGCTTCACACAGCATCCGCAGGACGTCTATGGCGGCTCGACGGACGGCGAGGTGCAGCAGAAGGAGCTGAAAACCAAGATGACCGCGCAGGAACTGCGCGAGTTCATGGAGACGAAGTACGGCAGGAGCATATTCTCCCCCGTCGAGACGGACAAGCTGGAGCGTGAGCTGTGCACCGGCAGCCACGAATCCTGCCATTTGCTCATCACGTCCGGCGACCGCCCGGACGCGGCGCAGATACGCAACGGCTTTGAAGCGCTGTCGCGCCAGCGCGAGGCGGCTCAGATATCCAAAAATTGCGCGAGCTATGATGCAAGTCTCGCACAGAACCGCAGTTCCGTGGCGAAGCTGAGTGCAAAGATTCAGAACTCGGCGCTCATGCATCTTCAGCCTGCCATTATCCGCGCAAACTCCGGCCAACTCGACGGCGGGCGCGTCTGGCGCGCGCTGAGCTTCGGCGACAATCGCGTCTTCCGCAAGACGGAGCATGACGACATCGGCGGGCTGTCGGTGGATATTCTGCTCGACGCCTCCACCTCGCAGAAATCGCGGCAGGAGATTGTCTCCGCGCAGGGCTACATGGTTGCAGAAAGTCTCACCCGCTGCGGGATTCCCTGCCGGGTCAGCTCGTTCTGCTCCATGACGGGCTACACCGTGCTCCGCGTGTTCCGGGACTATGACCGGCCGCGCGACAACCGGCGGATATTTGAATACGTCTCCAATGGCTGCAACCGCGACGGTCTCGCCATCGCCGCGCTGCACCGGCTGATGAACGGCTCCCCATACGAGCACAAGTTGCTCATCGTCCTGTCCGACGTAAAGCCGAACGACGTTGTAAAGACCCGGCATCGCGAGACGGACGAGCTGGTGACCTACGAAAAGGCCGCCGGGCTGACCGACGCCGCGCTTGAGGTTCGCCGCGCGCGGGCGGACGGCATCGCGGTGATGTGCGTATTCACCGGCGACGACGAGGATGTCGGCTCGGCGAAGCTCGTCTATGGGCGCG
>CAVCWF010000218.1:0-2293 GCA_963605945.1 Lachnospiraceae bacterium | reverse complement strand
TAAGTGAGCATCCAAATCTTTGATTTGGCTAATGCGAACTTACACCTCAGGCGGGTCGTGGGAATCCGTTTCTCTTTTTGACAGCAGTATGTTCCAGTACGTCATTAAGGAGAACGGATTGCCGCGTCGCTTCGCTCCTCGCAATGACAGTGGTGGTTTATACGCGGCTCTCTCTTTTCTCCTCTGCTCTAATCTCCCCTCTGGCGACCCCTTCGGCGCTTACGCGCCACTTCCCCTAGGAGGGGCAGCGCTTCGCGGCAAAGGCTGAGCATCGCTGCATAATAGAACCTCATTTACATTCCCCGGCGGTGATGTTATAATCATAGTCTCTGGAACGGAGTGCTGCTATGAAAACATCATCAAGAGAACTGAACATAAAATACGCTTTCGTGCAGGCCGGGTACTGGATGGGCTTCTGCGTGGCATTCAGCTTCGGCGCGGTCATGCTTCAGGCGCGCGGCTGCTCGAACTCTGAACTGGGTGGAATAATGGCCGCGGGCAACATCTGCGGCTTTATCCTCTCGCCAATGCTCGCCGAACGGCTGGACAGTTCGAAGCGTCTCACGGTATACCATGCGCTCTGGGCAATGCAGCTTTTTCAGCTTGCACTTCTCACAGCCTTTGCGCTGATACCGGGGCACGGCGCCGCCGTCGCCGTGATATACACCCTGTACATTGCGATGGAGGTCTGCATAAACCCGGTCAACACGCAGCTGTATAACCTCATGGAGCTGCGCGGCATACACATAAACTACGGTCTTGCCCGCGGCATCGGCTCGCTGGCGTTCGCCGCGGTATCCGCCGGGCTCGGCATACTCGCCGGAAGTCTCGGCGCATCGGCGCTCCCCGCAGCGGGATTGGTGCTTATTCTGTTCCGCTGCGCCGCGCTGCTCGCCATCCAGCTCCGCCTGCGCCGCAGCGATATTTCCGATGCGCTTCCGGAGGACGGCATCAAGCAGGAAGACAGCCGCTCGCTCATCGCCTTTCTGCGGTATAACCCCCGGTTCTGCGGGCTGCTGCTCGGCGTCGCGCTGCTGTTCTTCGGGCACAACACGGTGACGAATTTTATGATAAACGTCGTGCGCAGTGTCGGCGGGAACGAGACGAGCATGGGCTGGCTCAACGCCTTTATGGCGGCAACGGAAATTCCGATAATGTTCCTGTATGACCGGCTGACGCGCCGCGTCAAGTGCCCCACAACCGTGCGCTTCGCGGGAATAATGTTCGCGGTCAAGGCCGCGGCGTTCGTACTCGCGCCGAATATGCTTGGGCTGTACGGAGCATGCGCGCTGCAATCGCTGTCCTTCGCGCTGCTTATCCCAGCGAGCGTCAGATACGTCAACCTGTACATCGCCCCTGCGGACTGCGCGAAGGGGCAGGCGCTCATCGCCGGTATGACCAGCCTCGGCTCGATATTCGCAAGCTTCATCGGCGGGATGCTGTACGACGTGACCAGCGTCAGAATAACGCTGCTTGTCGGGCTTGCCGCGGCAGCGGTCGGCGCTGTCCTGTGCCAGATAGGAACAGTGCGCGAATAAATATACGAAACCCACCGTATGGTTCATCATACGGTGGGTTTCGTATATATTATCTTATCAGGCTTCAGTCGCCGAAGGAAATGCCTATCTCGCGTGCAACCTTTATCAGCGGATGATCCACGGGGAGGAACTTTGTGCGGCTGGCCGCCTCCTCCAGCGGAATGGAACAGATGTTCCCGCTCTGTATCGCAACCATGCGGCCATACTGCTTATTGATGATAAGCTCCGCCGCCGCGGCGCCGAACTGCGTTGCGAGGACACGGTCGTACGGGCAGGGAGGGCCGCCGCGCTGATAGTGCCCCGGCACGGTCACGCGGGTCTCCTGTCCGGTGAGGGCTTCGAGCTTTGCCGCGATCTCGTAGGACACGGTGGGATAGCTGGAATTCTCGCGCATATGACGCTTCGTCTCCTCGTCCAGCACCGCGTCGGTCTTAGCAACCGCGCCCTCGGCGCAGGCAACGATGGAGAAGCTGCGGCCTTTTTTCCTGCGCTTCTCGATAAGCTCCGCAACCTTGTTGATATCATACGGTATCTCCGGAATGAGAATGACGTCCGCGCCGCTGCCGATACCGGCCTGCAGCGTCAGCCATCCGGCGTCGCGCCCCATCAGCTCCACGACGAAAATGCGCCCGTGGGAGCTTGCGGTGGAGTGTATGTAGTCGATAACATTCGTGGCGATGTCAACGGCGCTCTGGAAGCCGAAGGTCGTGTCGGTGCCGTAAATATCGTTGTCGATGGTCTTCGGGAGCGTGATG
>CAVCWF010000217.1:1209-2326 GCA_963605945.1 Lachnospiraceae bacterium | reverse complement strand
ATCCTGCGCTGCATCGAGGACAATCTCGCCCCCGTCTCCTGCATCAGGTACGGCAGCGTCACCTGCGACCACGCCAGCAGCTGCCTGACCGTTCCGATGTGGAAGGAGCTGGACGATATCACAAACGCCTACCTCGACACCGTCAGTCTCTCCGATCTTCTCACCGGCGAGAAATGGCGCGAGAATAAAAACGTTGACAAAAGCTGAAGCTATGATATAATTCCTATCAGAATGATAGGAGATCAAAGATCCTTGATACGGCAAGAGTAAACAGCATAGAAAGGAAAGAAAACCATGTTCGTATACGCCGACAACGCAGCCACTACCTGCGTCAGCAAGACCGCGCGCGAGGCGATGATGCCCTACCTCACCGAGAGATACGGCAACCCCTCCAGCCTGTACGCCTTCGCACAGATAGTCACCGAGGATCTCGCAAACGCGAGAGCGACCGTTGCCCAGTGCATCAACGCCGAGCCGCGCGAGATATACTTCACCTCCGGCGGCAGCGAGGCGGACAATCAGGCCATAATTTCCGCCGCGAAGCTCGGCGCGAAGAAGGGCAAGAAGCACATTATTTCCACCAAGTTTGAGCATCACGCCGTGCTGCACACGCTCAAGAAGCTCGAAAAAGAGGGCTGGGACGTCACTCTGCTTGACGTTCATGAGGACGGCGTCGTCCGTGTGGACGAGCTGCGCGCCGCTGTCCGCGAGGATACATGTCTTGTGACCGTGATGTTCGCCAACAACGAGATCGGCACCGTGCAGCCCATCACCGAGATCGGCGCTGTCTGCCGTGAGCTTGGCATCCCGTTCCATACCGACGCGGTTCAGGCCGCGGGGCACATGCCCATCGACGTCAAGGCCATGAATATCGACATGCTCTCGATGTCCGGCCATAAGTTCCACGCGCCGAAGGGCGTGGGCGTTCTGTACGTCAAGCGCAATATCCCCCTGCTGCCCCTCATCGAGGGCGGCGCGCAGGAGCGCGGCAAGCGCGCCGGCACCGAGAACATGGCGGGTATAGTCGGCATGGCCGCCGCGCTGAAGGACATGTGCGAGCACATTGATGAAAACGCCGCAAAGGTCTCCGCGCTGCGGGACAAGCTGATCGCAGGTT
>CAVCWF010000217.1:0-1199 GCA_963605945.1 Lachnospiraceae bacterium | reverse complement strand
GGAGGCCAACACCGCCAAGATCATCCCCATGCGCGACAAGCTGTTTGCGGAGCTGTCGAAGATTCCCCACAGCAAGATAAACGGCAGCCTTGAGCACCACGTTCCCGGCACGGTGAATATGTGCTTCGAGGGCATCGAGGGCGAGAGCCTGCTGCTGATGCTGGACGACAAGGGCGTGTGCGCCTCTTCCGGCAGCGCATGCACCTCCGGCTCGCTCGACCCCAGCCACGTTCTGCTCGCGCTCGGTATGCCGCATGAGATAGCGCACGGCTCGCTCCGCCTGTCCATCGGCGAGTACAACACCATGGAGGAGATCGACCATATCATCAAGGTCGTCCCCGAAGTCGTCGAGTACCTGCGCAACATGTCCCCCGTGTGGGACGAGCTTGAAAAGGGTCAGCGCCCGCATCTGATATAATAAAAGCTACCGATTTATAAATAGGAGGAACTAATTATGGCACTTTACAGCGATAAGGTTATGGATCATTTCCAGCATCCCCGCAATGTCGGCAAGCTCGACGACGCTGACGGTATCGGCGAGGTCGGCAACGCCAAGTGCGGCGACATCATGCGCATGTATATAAAGGTCAAGGACGACGTCATCACCGACTGCAAGTTCAACACCTTCGGCTGCGGCAGCGCGATTGCTACCAGCTCCATGGCAACTGAGCTTATCAAGGGCAAGCCCATCAGCGAGGCACTGGAGCTGTCCAATAAGGCCGTCGTTGAGGCGCTGGACGGTCTGCCCGCCCACAAGATCCACTGTTCCGTGCTGGCGGAGGAAGCTGTTCGCGCCGCCGTCAAGGATTATTATGACAAAAACGGCATCGCCTACGATCCGGAGAAGTTCCAGATCCACGACTGCGAGCACTGCCACGACGAATGATCTGAGCGGCACCTGATTTTGTTACATCTTTTATCCCCTCATTATCCCCCATTCTGAGTCTTCAGAATGGGGGATAAACGCATGTTGGGGGGTATTTGATATGTCCCGCGTCCCTCAGCGCCCCTGCTGGGGGAGCTGGCGACCGCAAGGCCGGCGAGGGTTTGCCAGAGTAGTGACCAGAGCGGCTGCAAAAAGAAAGAGCGCATGAAAATTGCATCGTAGGGGACGGCCTCTGTGCCGTCCCGCGGTCGTTACCGCGCTCTTTCTTTTGTCTAATGGCACTTTCTTCCCACCGGCGACCCCTCAGTCGGCT
>CAVCWF010000216.1:0-2963 GCA_963605945.1 Lachnospiraceae bacterium | reverse complement strand
CACTGTACCAGTCGGACACCGCGCCGTCTATTGCGATGCGAAAGTCGTCGCCGGGCTTGTAGCCCGCCTTCTCAATCGCCGCGACAAGCGCCTTCAGCGCGTCCTCGTCGCTGTCGAGATTCGGCGCATAGCCGCCCTCGTCGCCCACGCCGGACGCCGGAACGACCTTCTTGAGCGCGTGGAACACCTCTGCGCACATGCGCAGCGCCTCATGGAAGCTCTCCGCGCCGACGGGCATTATCATAAACTCCTGAATGTCCACGTTCGAGCCTGCGGCGTGCTGGCCGCCGTTGAGCACGTTCATCATCGGCACGGGCAGGGTCTTGGCGTTGACGCCGCCGATGTAGTTATACAGGCTGACGCCGGTCGCGGCGGCTGCCGCCTTCGCGCAGGCGAGAGACACGCCGAGGATGGCGTTCGCGCCGAGACGGGTCTTGTTCGGGGTGCCGTCGATATCTATGAGCATCTTGTCAATAGAGGTCTGATCCAGCACGTTCATGCCGACCAGCGCTTCGGCCAGCTCATGGTTGACGTTCTCGACCGCGAGCAGGACGCCCTTGCCGTTGTAGCGGCTCTTGTCGCCGTCGCGCAGCTCGCAGGCTTCATACATGCCGGTAGACGCGCCGGAAGGCACGGCCGCGCGGCCGACGGTGCCGTCGTCCAGAGTTACCTCGACCTCTACGGTCGGATTGCCGCGGGAGTCAAGGATCTCGCGCGCCATGACGTCCACTATCTCAAAATACTGTTTCATATTTAACCCTCCTTATATGATTTACACTTGGATTATACCCCAGTTCCGCCGAAAAATAAAGAGCGACTTGATTTTTGCGGAGAATATTAGTATTATACCTATGTTCTAATTGGTATAATCAGTATAATTTCGATTCGGAGAGTTGATCCATGGATATAAACGTACAATTTCACGCGGCGGACACGGCGGCGGAGCTGCGCTACGCGGTGGTCGCCGCGCGCTGCGGCGGGCAGTGGGTGCTCAGCCGCCACCGCGAGCGCGATACATGGGAGCTGCCCGGCGGGCACAGGGAGACAGGCGAGGATATCGACGCCGCCGCGCGGCGCGAGCTGTACGAGGAGACGGGCGCGGAGCTTTTCACGCTCAGCCGCATCTGCGTGTACAGCGTGACCGCAGGCGGGCGGACGGACTACGGGATGCTGTACTTTGCGGAGATAGACATGCTCGGCGAGCTGCCGGAGTCGGAGATCGCGGAGCGGCGGCTGTTCGAGCTGCTGCCCGGAGCGGAGTGCCTGACCTACCCCGCGATACAGCCGCTGCTGTTCGCGCGCGTGCAGCGCTGGCTGAACCGGCAGTGCGGCGGCGACGAGCTGTGGGACGTGTATGACGCCGGGCGCTGCCCGACCGGACGGCTGCATCGCCGCGCGGAGCCGATGGGCGAGGGCGAGTTTCATCTCGTCGTGTACGCGTGGATACGCGGCGGCGACGGGCGCTATCTGCTCACGAAGCGCGCGCCGAACAAGGGCTTCCCGAACATGTGGGAGTGTACCGGCGGCTCGGCGCTCGCCGGGGACGACAGCCTGACCGCCGCGCTGCGCGAGGTACGCGAGGAAACCGGGCTGCGGCTCGACCCGATGCGTGGGCGGCGCGTCGCATCGCACAGGGTCACGGGGCGGTTCGAGGACGTGTGGCTGTTCGAGCGGGACGTCGCGCTCGGCGAACTGACGCTTCAGGAGGGCGAGACCTGCGGGGCGATGCTTGCGCGGGCGGACGAGATACTTGAGCTGCGGCGCGAGGGCAAACTGGCGCCCACGGGCAGCTTCGATCAGGCGGAGCTGCTGAAGCTCATGGAGGACTGAGGCAAAAAAATCCGCGCCATTCCCGATAAAACGCAAATAGCACTTGATTTTTGCAAAATTTCCTGTAAAATGTATGGGTAAAAAAGTTTGCTCTTTCAGGAGGAATATAAAAATGACTTACGAGATGGACATTGCCGGCTTAAAACGTGAGCTGCCGCTCTGCAAGGTCACTGACGACCTCTACATCGGCGCGTTTGTTATGTTCGGCGACGTCGAGCTGACTGTCCACTGTGCGGCGGAGCTGCTCAAGCGCGCTCCGGAATATGACTACATCATCGCCCCCGAAGCGAAGGCGATCCCCCTGCTGTACGAAATGGCGCGGCAGAGCGGCGCGGAGAAATACTTCCTTGCGCGCAAGGGCGCGAAGGCGTACATGTCCGGTGTGTTCGAGGTGGAGGTCAAGTCCATCACCACCATGAGCATCCAGAAGCTCGTCATCGACACCGCAGACGCGGAGCTTATCCGCGGCAAGCGTATGCTTATCGTTGACGACGTTATTTCCACGGGCGAGTCGCTGCGCGCAATGGAGGAGCTTGTCACCCGTGCGGGCGGCATCATTGCAGGCCGCATGGCCGTGCTCGCCGAGGGCGACGCGCAGGCCAGACACGATATCATCTGCCTTGCCCCGCTGCCGCTGTTCAATCCCGACGGCACCGTCAAGGAATAAGCTGAATATAGTGATGTGAACACCCCCTGCGGTTCGCCGCAGGGGGTGTGGCGTTGTGTGGGGGGCGCGGCGCGAAATCTGAGATTTCCGTATGCGGGACGGCACAGAGGCCGTCCCCTACGAGGGGGTTTAGGTCGTGCGCCGATTTTAAATCTTTGCCGCGACGCGGCGCCCCGTTGCACCAATCCCAAACCTTTGCCGCGAAGCGGCGCCCCTTCTAGGGGAGCTGTCGGCCTGTGGCCGACTGAGGGGTCGCCAGAGGGTAGACTAGAGCCGAGGGGAAAAGAAAGAGCGGAGTATGGAGTATAGAAATAGTTGTCATTGCGAGGAGCGAAGCGACGCGGCAATCCGTTCTCCTGTACACCGCACGAAATAAACCACAGTCCGGAAAAGAGAAACGGATTCCCACGACCCGCCTGAGGTGTAAGTTCGCATTAGCCAAATCAAAGATTTGGATGCTCACTTA
>CAVCWF010000215.1:0-9789 GCA_963605945.1 Lachnospiraceae bacterium | reverse complement strand
GCGCGTGCTGGTAAACGGCGCGGCGGTCAACGCTCCGGAACATAAGCTCGACCCGGAGCGGGACACGGTAGTCCTAGACGGCGAAACGCTCAGCTACGTGAAGTTTCGCTATTTCATGCTGGATAAGCCGCCCGGCGTCCTCAGCGCCACCGAGGACAGGCGGCAGAAAACGGTTCTCGACCTGCTCCCGCCGGAGCTGCGGGCGCTGGAGCTGTTCCCGGTAGGCCGCCTTGATAAGGACACGAGCGGGCTTTTGCTGCTTACGAATGACGGTGATTTTGCTCATCGCGTTATTTCGCCGAAATCCGAGGTGGAAAAACTGTATTATGCTAAGGTGGACGGCGTTCCGGACGAGAGCGACGCCGCGGCGTTTGCGGCGGGCATAGTTCTCGGCGACGGGACGAGGTGCCTGCCGGCAAAGCTTGAGCCGCTGGGCGGCGGGGAATGCCTTGTCACGGTGATGGAGGGAAAGTACCATCAGGTGAAGCGGATGCTTGCTTCGCGCGGGAAACCGGTGCTCGAACTGCGGCGTCTGGCGGTCGGCGGATTGGCGCTTGACGCGGCGTCGGAGCCGGGGCAGTGGCGCGAACTGGGCGAAGACGATTTGTGCAGTGTGTTTTTGGGCAGAAAGCAGTAAAAACTGCCTGCAATTTCAATGCTTTTTGAGCGTATAGGAGACAAAAGAAAAAAAGTTCACAAAAAATCTTGACGATTTCTATTGAAAATCACATAAAATGGAGTTATTATATATAAACAGATAATGCGGGAGTATGGCAAATTGGCCATAACGCAGAGGAGGCAGATTTATGTCAAGTAGAATTTTCCAGAATGTGATTATTCAGATGAAGGACGCCATTGACAGAACTATCGGCGTAGTGGACGATCAGGGCTTTATCATAGCCTGCAGCGAGCTTTCGATGATCGGCTCGCGGCTTGACGAATTCCATGTGTATGAGATGGAGGCGTCCGAGCAGCCTGTGTCCATAGGCAGCAGGACTTTCTGCCCGCTGCTCTCTAACGGTTCAAGATTTGACTTTACCTCTTTTGTGGACGGCAGCGACTCCGTCGCGAGGACGCTCTGCGCCGTCGCGGCCGTGGCCTTCAACGAGGCGAAGAGCAATTACGAGGAGAAGCATAACAAGGCTGCCTTCGTAAAGAACATTATCTCTGACAACATCCTCCCCGGCGACGTCTATGTCCGCGCGAAGGAGCTGCATTTCGTCACGGATGAGCCGCGCAGCGTCCTCCTCGTACGCCAGACGGAAAATTCCGATGTTGCCGCAATTGAGACGATACAGAAGCTCTTCCCCGATAAACAGCAGGACTTTGTCCTCAGCATCAACGAGTCCGACATCGTCGTCGTCAAGGCGCTCCCCTCGGCGGAATGCCCTGAGGTCATTGCGAGCACCGCGGCACTTATCGAAAAAACTCTGCTTGACGAGCTTGGCATCAAGTGCGTTATAGGCATCAGCACGAACGCGCACCACCTGCGCGAACTGGCGGATCGCTATAAAGAGGCGCAGGTCGCCATAGAGGTCGGCCGCGTGTTCGAAAGCGAAAAGACCATCATCAATTATGAGAGCCTCGGCCTTGGCCGCATTATCTATCAGCTCCCGACGACTCTGTGCGAGATGTTCCTCAACGAGGTCTTCAAGAAGAACCCGATCGAGACGCTGGACGAGGATACGCTGGAGACCATCAATAAGTTCTTCGAAAATAACCTCAATGTTTCCGAGACCTCCCGCAAGCTCTACGTGCACAGAAACACTCTGGTGTACCGTCTTGAGAAGATCAAGAAGATCACCGGACTTGACCTCAGAGAGTTTGACCACGCGATTGTCTTCAAGGTGGCCATGATGGTCAAGATGTATCTCGACTCTCTCAATAACAGCAAATATTGATTCCCGCCGCTTTCCGACGGCAATTACCTCTCACGAGGTTTTACATATATTTATAAACGAAAAACACATGAGGCCGCCGGCACAACGGCGGTATCCGCGGCGCCTTGACCCGATCCTAACTGCCGCATGAGGATCGCGGTGTATCTGCGCACGGATAGAGCGGCAGATTGGAGTAAGAGTTTATGGTTCAAATGAACGATGTGAGAAAGATCTACGACAGCAGCGGGACTCTCGCGCTCGACGGCGTGGATCTGACCATCAACGAGGGTGAGTTTGTGTTCCTTGTCGGCCCCTCCGGCTCCGGCAAGACTACTATTATCAAACTGCTCACCGGAGAGATCCAGCCCACCGAGGGCACCGTTATCGTCAATGACTTTGACCTCGGCAAGCTGAAGCGGCGCAAGCTGCCCAAGATGCGCAGAACGCTGGGTATTATCTTTCAGGATTTCCGCCTGATAGACAATATGAACGTGTACGATAACGTGGCGTTCGCGATGCGCGTTGTCGGCGCGTCGGCGAAGGAGATCAAGAAGCGTGTGCCGTACGTGCTTGAGCTGGTCGGTCTTGAAGGCCGCGAGAAGCGCCTCCCGCAGGAGCTTTCCGGCGGCGAGCAGCAGCGTGTGGCCATCGCCCGCGCGCTGGTCAACAGCCCGCGCATGATAATCGCGGACGAGCCTACCGGCAACCTTGACCCTGTGCGCTCTCTGGAGCTTATGCTCCTTCTGGAGAAGATAAACGAGATGGGAACTACGATACTTGTGGTCACCCATGAGAAGGAACTGGTCAACGCATTTTCCAAGCGTGTCATAACCATTGACGGCGGCCATGTGATCAGTGACGGAATGGACGGGTATTACAGCTATGAGATTGAATAGATGCGGCTATCTTATCCGCGAAGGCTTCCGCAGCATAGGAACGCACGGATTCATGTCCTTCGCCTCGGTAACTATTATAATGGCCTGCCTTATAATCATGGGCAGCGTGTCGCTGCTCTCCGTCAATATTGACGCTCTTATAAAAGATCTTGAGAACGAGAACGAGGTCGTCGCCTTCGTCGATGAAAACATCGAGGACGAGGAGCAGGCAAAGGCCATCGGCACGGCGATAGAAGCGCTCCCGAACGTTATGGACGCGGAGTTCGTCAGCCGTGACACCGCGATGGACAACTTTATGAGCAACTATGATGACGACATGATGGTCGGCATAGACGCAACGGTTTTCAAGCACCGTTTCGTTATCCACCTCAACGACATTTCGCTCATGGCGCAGACACAGAACGAACTGAAGAACATCGACGGTATCGTGAAGGTCAGAGCGCATCTTGACTACGCGAAGGCCTTCGTGACGATAAGGAACATTGTCAGCGTAGTTTCCCTTATCCTTATTGTTATCCTTGTCTTTGTCTCCGTGTTCATCATGTCGAACACCATAAAGCTTGCCACCTTCGGCCGCCGCGAGGAGATTGCGATAATGAAGATGGTGGGTGCGAGCAACGGTTTCATCCGTCTCCCGTTCATTGTCGAGGGTCTTGTCCTCGGTATGCTCGGCGGCGGCCTTGCGTTCCTCGCGGAGTGGGGACTCTATAATCTTGTCACCGGCAAGATCGTCACCTCGCTCACCGGCAGCCTCATCAGCGTCATCCCGTTCAGCTCCGTGTCTCTCACGGTGTTCATAGTCTATATGGCGACCGGCATCCTTGTCGGCGCGTTCGGCGGCGTTAACGCTATAAGGAATTATCTGAAGGTTTGATTTGCCCGTTTCTCGGAAGGAGAAGTAATGAATAACAAAAAAGTCGTGTCCGTTATAGCGGTCCTTATGGCTGTGCTCATGGTTCTGTCCCTTGTGCTCAGCGTCCTGCCTATCGCCGCAAACGCGGTCAATCAGGCCGATATCGACGCTATCGAGAAGCAGAAGGACGAGCTTACGGACAAACGCACTACGATCCAAGAGAAGATTGACGCGCTGAAGGAACAGCAGGCGAGCGTGCTTGAACAGAAAGCCGCACTCGACGAGCGCAACGAATACACGGCCGAGCAGCTCAAACTCGTTCAGGAGCAGATCGACATCTATACCGGACTTATCAAAGAAAAATCCAAGGAAGTCGATGCCGCCAAGAAGAAAGAGGACGAGCAGCTCAAGCGCTACCGTGAGCGCGTATGCGCGATGGAGGAGAGCGGCGGCTACGGCTATAATATTCTCGCCATCATATTCAACTCCGGCAGCTTCGGCGAAATGCTCGCCGCTATCGACGATATGAACGAGGTCATGCAGAGCGACCGCGAGCTTGAGCAGCAGTACATAGAAGCCCGTGAAGCGACTGAGAGCGTCAAGGCGGAGTACGAAGAGGTCAAGGCCGGATATGAGGAAAAGCAGAGCGAGCTGAAAGCCGAGCAGGCCGAGCTTGAGGATCAGCTCAAGGAGGCTGAAGAGCTGCTGACCAGCCTCGAAGAGGATATCGAGAAGGCCGTCAAGGAATATGAAGTGGCACTTGCAGCGGAAGCCGCAATGGCGGCCGAGATGAGCAATCTCGCCGCACAGCTTGCGCGCGAGGCGGCGGAAGAGGCCGCACGTCGTGAGCAGGAGCAGCAGGGAAGCACCGGCGGTACAGGCACCGGAGATTCCGGCAGTACAGGCACCGGCGACGGCGGCGATTCCGGCGAAACTCCGGAGCAGCCCTCTACGCCCGATGAGCCTGCGCCTACTCCTGCGCCCGCAGAGCCTACTCCTACTCCGACGCCGGCCCCCTCGTCTCCCGTCACCGGAAGCCTTATGTGGCCTGTGCCCAGCAGCAACCTTGTCACCAGCCGTTACGGGTGGCGTGTTCACCCGATAACCGGCGCCGAGCGTTTCCACGCCGGTATCGACATCAACGGCTATGGCAACGCCGGCGGCGTCATCTATGCCGCGGACGGCGGCACGGTCGTGCGTTCGCGTTACAGCGATTCCTACGGCAACTACGTTATGATAAACCATGACGGCAACATGCAGACGCTGTATGCCCACATGAGCGGCACCGCTGTGAGCGAGGGGCAGACAGTAAATAAAGGCGATGTCATCGGCTACCTCGGCGAGACAGGCTGGGCTACCGGTGTCCATTGCCACTTTGAAGTGTATGTCGGCGGCTCTACCGTGGATCCGGAGGGATATTTCCCCGGCCTCCCGCATTGGAACTGCTGACGCCTGAGAAGGAGACTATATGACCAAAGCAAAGAGAAATTCAGTCATCGCGGTACTGCTTAGCCTGACGATGGTGTTCACGCTCGTGCTCGGCGTCCTGCCTAACGACGCGCACGCCGTAACGCAGGCCGAGATCGACGCGCTTCAGGCGCAGAAGGACGCGCTTACCGCGCAGCGTCAGGAGAAGCAGGATATCGTGGATGAGCTGGAGAGCCAGCACGCGACCGTGATCGAGCAGAAGCTCGCCATGGATGCGCGCAACGAGTTTACCCAGCAGCAGATAGCACTGACCAACAACCAGATAGAGCTGTACGGCCAGATGATAGAGGACAAGAAGCTCGAAGTCGAGGCTGCAAAGCAGCGCGAGGAAGAACAGCTTCAGCGCTACCGCGAACGTGTCTGCGCGATGGAAGAGGACGGCGGCATGAACTACCTCGCCATCATCCTCCGCGCAAACAGCTTCGGCCAGCTCCTCACGCTGATGGACGATATCGGCGAGATAATGGAGAGTGACCGTAACCTTGAGGACGCTTACATAGCCGCCCGTGAGGAGACGGAGCGCGTTCAGGCCGAGTACGAGCAGACGAAGTCTGAGCTTGAGGCCAAGCAGGAAGAGCTTCGCGCCGAGCAGGAAGAGCTGCAGGCACAGATCGACGAGGCTACTGCACTCATCGCCCAGATCGAGGACGATATGGAGAACCGCCGCACCGAGTATGAGCAGCTTCGCAGCGCTGAAGATGAAGCTAGCGCTGAGATCGAGCGAATGATCGCCGAGCTTGAGCGCCAGAAGGAAGAAGAGCGCCGCCAGCAGGAAGAGAATAATAAGAATAACGGCGGTAACGGCGGCAGCACCGGCGGAAATACGGGCGGCGGCGGATACGCCACCGGAACATGGGGCTGGCCTTGCCCGTCCTGCTACTACATAACCAGCCGCGTCGGCAACCGCTGGCATCCGGTATCCGGCGTGTGGAAGTACCACTCCGGCCTTGATATCGGCGCACAGTACGGCGCCGCGATAGTCGCATCGGACGGCGGCACGGTCTCTCTTGCCGGAGTGAACGGCGGCTATGGCAACTGTGTCATGATTGACCACGGCAACGGCTACTATACGCTGTACGGTCACATGTCCAGTATCGGCGTGTCCTACGGGCAGGTCGTCAGCAAGGGCGATACCATCGGCTATGTCGGCAGTACCGGCGTTTCTACCGGCCCGCATCTGCATTTTGAGATACGCGAGGGCGGCGTCTGCATCGACCCGGAGCAGTTCTTCGGCGGTCTGACTTACGCGCCTGACGCGGGCGACTGATATAATCAACAACCAACCGCTGGCAAGGGAATCACCTGTCAGCGGTTGGCAATACCTTTTTAAGGGGGAGCGTATATGAGCATATGGCAGCGGCTGCTCGCCGCGATAGGCAGAGTCCTGTCCGCATTCTTCAATATCCGCATCAAGCTCAAGTATGTCCTTGTGCTCGTCATTCTGCTCGTCGCGGGCTGCATCGGCGTCACCTATAACAAGATGATAAACGCCGTCGGCGGCAAGGCGGACTATGACGAGGCCATGCGCTATATTGAGATAAAGGATCTGGTGGACGAGTATTTCATCGACCCGGCTGACCGCACCGCCATGGGCAACAGTGCCGCGGCGGCCATGATAAGCGGCCTTGGCGACAAGTGGAGCTACTACATGTCCGCAGACGAATACCGTACGTATCAGCTTTATTCGACAAATGAATATTCAAGCATAGGCATGTCAATAATGCAGGATGCAAACGGCGGGGGATATCAGGTCATCTCCGTTAATCCTGATACGCCTGCCGCCAAGGCCGGTATCACCTCCGGCATGGTCATCACTGCCATCGACGGCGAGAGCGTCAAGGGGCAGGATATTGACAGTGTGCGTACAAAAATACGTTCCCGCATGAACACGCAGTTCGTCGTCGAGGTCGGCGGGCGGGACGAATATACCGTTGACTGCACGAAAAATTACGTCAGCCCCGTCACATACCGCATGGAAAAGACCGAGGCGGGCTATGTCAAGATAGATAACTTCGAGGCCGGCAGCGGTCAGGACGCGATAAACGCCGTGGAAACGCTGCTCAATCAGGGCGCGACGGCGCTTGTCATCGACCTGCGCGGCAACGCGGGCGGCCTTGCCGCCGAAACGCGCACCTTCCTTGATTACCTCCTGCCGGGCGGAACACTGTTCGAGTCCGTGGACAAGGCGGGCAACAAGGTTCGCTACGAGTCGGATAACGTCTGCATCCAGCTCCCGATGTGCGTGCTCATCAACGCTGAGACTCACGCCGAGGCCGAGGTGTTCGCCGCCGTTATGAAGGAATTTCAGGCGGCAAGCCTTGTCGGCGAAGCCACTACGGGCGACACCCGTACCCAGTCTACCATCGAGATATCCGACGGCAGCGCAATGCGCCTCTCTACCGGCAGCTATCTGACCGCGGGCGGCACCGACATCTCCAAGTCCGGCGGCGTGATACCCGACCGCATCATCTATAACAGCGACAGCTCCGCAACCGGCACAACGAGCGGCACTGTCGGCGAGAGCGACGGTACGGCCGTCAGCTCCAACGACGAGCAGCTTGTCGCGGCGCTTACGATGCTGAGTATGACTAATTTGAGTTGACACCGCGCACGGACGATTGTATACTATCTAAATCGGAAAAGCATTTTAATTAAATTTTATTGAAGTAATTCGTGAAAAGGAGAACTGCTTTATGGCACAGCTTAGCAGATTCAAAATGAGTCAGGAGCGCCTTGACGCGCTTAAGGATGAGCTTTATTATCTGGAGACCGTCAGGGAAAAGGAAGTCGCGGAGCAGATCAAGGAAGCCCGCAGCTTCGGCGACCTCTCTGAAAACAGCGAGTACGACGAGGCAAAGACCGAGCAGGGAAAGCTGTATTCCAGAATCGCGGAGATCAAGGTTCTCATTGATAATGCGGAAATCGTCGATAATATCGACCATGACGCGCCGAAAGACACCGTCACCCTCGGCAGTATCGTCAAGGTGCGCGACGTTGAGGACGACTATGAGGAGACCTATGAGATAGTCGGTTCGCAGGAGGCCAATCCCCGCGAGGGACGCATTTCCGACGACTCCCCGGTCGGCCGCGCGCTCAGAGGCCATCGCGCCGGTGAGCAGGTCACTGTTGAAGCGCCCGCAGGCAACCTGAAGTTTGAGATAATCAGCGTAGAGAATAAGTAATAGATAGAGGTAGAGTATGAGCGAAGTCAACAACAATCAGGCGCAGGATCTGTCCGAGTTGCTGCAGATACGGCGCGATAAGCTGGCTGATCTCCAGCGCCGCGGCAAGGATCCTTTCAAGATAACCAAGTATGACGTCTCGCATCACAGCGAGGAGGTCAAGAAAGCCGTCGCGGAGCTTGAGGGCAAGTCCGTCAGCGTCGCGGGCAGAATGATGTCCAAGCGCGTCATGGGCAAGGCGTCCTTCTGCCATGTGCAGGATCTTCAGGGCAACATCCAGATATACGTCGCGCGCGATATGATCGGCGAGGAGGCGTATGCCGACTTCAAGAAGTTCGATATCGGCGATATTATCGGCGTCAAGGGCGAGGTTTTTGTCACGAAAACCGGCGAGACCTCCATCCGCGCGTCCGAGGTCGTGCTGCTGTCCAAGAGCCTTCAGATCCTCCCGGAGAAATATCACGGCCTGACCAATGTTGACCTCCGCTACCGTCAGAGATATACCGATCTCATTATGAATCCCGACGTGAAGGACACCTTCATCAAGCGTTCCAAGATGATAAGCTGCATCCGCCGCTATCTTGACGCGCAGGGCTTCATCGAGGTCGAGACCCCGATGCTCGTCGCCAACGCGGGCGGCGCCGCCGCGCGCCCGTTCGAGACGCATTATAACGCGCTGGACGAGGACGTGCGCCTGCGCATTTCGCTTGAGCTGTACCTCAAGCGCCTTATCGTCGGCGGTCTTGAGCGCGTGTACGAGATCGGCCGCGTGTTCCGCAACGAGGGCGTCGATACGCGCCACAATCCGGAATTCACGCTTATGGAGCTGTATCAGGCGTACACCGACTATCACGGCATGATGGATCTGACTGAGAATATGTTTAGATACCTTGCGCATGAGGTCTGCGGTTCCACGGTCATCACCTACGGCGAGAACGAGATCGACCTCGGCAAGCCGTTTGAGCGCCTGACCATGATCGACGCTGTGAAGCGCTACGCCGGAGTTGACTTTGACGCCGTGCCAGACACCGAGGCGGCCAAGAAGCTTGCCGACGAGCGCGGCATTGCCTACGAGGCGCGCCACCAGAAGGGCGACATCCTCAATATGTTCTTTGAGGAATACTGCGAGGATAAGCTCATTCAGCCGACATTCATCATGGATCACCCTGTTGACGTCTCTCCGCTCACCAAGCGCAAGCCCGACAAGCCCGATTACGTTGAGCGCTTCGAGCTGTTTGTCAACGGCTGGGAGATGTGCAACGCTTATTCCGAGCTGAACGACCCCATCGACCAGCGTGAGCGCTTCAAGGCGCAGGACGCTGCCGCTGCTGCGGGCGACGAGGAAGCCAACCACACCGATGAGGACTTCCTGAACGCGCTTGAGATCGGTATGCCCCCCACGGGCGGCATCGGCTACGGGATCGACCGCCTTGCCATGCTCCTTACGAACAGCCCCGCCATCCGCGATGTGCTGCTGTTCCCGACAATGA
>CAVCWF010000214.1:0-12025 GCA_963605945.1 Lachnospiraceae bacterium | reverse complement strand
CGTCAATGAGACCCGCAAGAGCGACCACTCTACCGGCGGCATCGACTCCGCCATTGACGCATTCGCGCGGCTGCCGCGCTTTCTGCTGATCCCCGTGTTCGGCATCATCCGCATACTCGACTTCTGGGGGCTCATGCCCAAATCCCTCACCGAGGGCGACACAAACTATTCCAGCGTCCTCGTCAGCAACCTCGGCAGCATAAAGGCGCCCGCCGTGTACCACCATCTGAACAACTACGGCACGAACAGCATCATGGTCACGCTCGGCACACTGCGCAAGGAAGAGATGGTCATGCCCGACGGGACGCGCGAGGTGCGCGACGTTGTCGACGTCGGCGCGACACTGGACGAGCGCATAGGCGACGGGTTCTACTTCGCGCGCAGCCTCAAGCTCATCAAGTACATATTTGAGCACCCCGAGCTGCTCGACAAGCCCCTAAGCGAGCCCAGCGGCTTCGAGTACAAGTAATTCTGACCTCCGCATTTTTTATTGTATAGAAGAAGGAGAAAAAAATGAACGAAATAACCGCGAAAATGCCGTGGAAGGACTATGTAGGCAAGGTCCCGCTGCATCTGGACTACTTCGACGGCTCCATGTTCGAGGCCGTGGCGAAGATCGCCGAGACCTACCCCAACAACATCGCCTTTGACTTCATGGGCAAGTCCACCACGTACAAGGAGCTAGTCCGCGAGACAGAGCGCTGCGCCAAGGCGCTCAAAACCATCGGCGTGCGCGAGGGCGACAAGGTCACCATCGCCATGCCCAACTGCCCGCAGGCGATATACATGTTCTACGCCGTGAACCTCGCGGGCGCCGTCGCCAACATGGTGCACCCGCTCTCCAGCGAAAAGGAGCTTGAGTTCTACATCAACGAGTCCGAAAGCGTGACCGTTGCGACGCTCGACCAGTTCTATCACAAGATTGAGGCTATCCGCCAGAACACCTGCGCCGTCAACATCGTCATCGCCCGCATCAAGGACGCGCTGTCCCGCCCGATGAAGGCCGGATACATGCTCACCGAGGGCAGAAAGATAAAGAAGATACCCGCCGATGCGCCCGTCATCATGTGGGACGAGTTCATGCACCTCGGCAAGGCCTGCTTCTGGAACTACCGCGTAAAGCGCGGCGCGAATGATCCCGCCGCCATCCTTTACTCCGGCGGCACCACCGGCACAACCAAGGGCATCCTGCTCACGAACCTCAACTTCAACGCTCTCGGCCAGCAGATAATCGCCACGAACCCGATGTTCCGCCCCGGCGACAAGATGCTCTCCGCGATGCCGCTGTTCCACGGCTTCGGCCTCGGCGTGTGCATCCACTCGATGCTCTCGCAGGGCGGCCGCTGCATCCTCGTCCCGCGCTTCACCGCGCAGAGCTATTCCAAGCTCATCACCAAGTACCGCTGCAATTTCATCGCCGGTGTCCCGACGCTGTACGAAGCGCTGCTGCGTCTGCCCAGCATGGGTAAAGCCGATCTCAGCTGCCTCAAGGGCGTGTTCTCCGGCGGCGACTCGCTGTCCGTTGAGCTGAAGAAGAAGTTTGACAAGTTCCTGTACGACCACAAGTCCACCGTTCAGGTGCGCGAGGGCTACGGCACGACCGAGACCGTCACCGCCTGCTGCCTGACACCGTCGCACATGTTCAAGGAGGGCAGCATCGGTCTGCCGTTCCCGGACACCTATATCAAGATCGTCGAGCCGGGCACCGACAGGGAGCTTCCCTACGGCGAAGAGGGCGAGATCCTGCTCGCCGGCCCCACCGTTATGAAGGAGTACATCAAGCACCCCGACGAGACCGCGCAGACGCTCCGCCATCACGACGACGGCCTGACATGGGTCTACACCGGAGACCTCGGCGTCATGGACAGCGACGGCTTCATCTACTTCAAGGGCCGCAGCAAGAGAATGATAATCTCCTCCGGCTACAACATCTACCCCGCGCAGTTTGAGAATATCTTCGACGCAAACGAGTTTGTGCATATGAGCTGCGTCATCGGCGTGCCCGATCCCTACCGTATGCAGCGCGTCAAGGTGTTCCTTGTGCTCAAGCCCGGCGTTCCTGCGGACGACGATACACGCCGCCAGATAATGGAATATGCCGCAAAGCACATCGCAAAGTACGCGATGCCCAAGGAGATCGAGTTCCGCGACGACCTGCCCAAGACGCTGGTCGGCAAGGTTGCCTACCGTGTGCTTGAGGAAGAGGAGGCCGCAAAGACCGCCGCCGCGGCTGCCGAAGCCGACGAGAAGGAAACCGTAGAAGCCAAATAAGGCATAATGTAATTTATAAACTGAATATCAGTTCAACAAATCGGAAGTTAAGGATGAAAACTGTATGAAGAAAATGGTATTTGGAATAGCCTTGATTCTGTTTGGGTTTAGTATGTCATACATTTCCATACAGGCAGATTGGGCAATTATGCAGCTGCTATCTTTGGTGTCTGTGGTTATCGGATTGTTTTTTCGATTTTCGGATTTATTGAAAAAGAAAAATAAATTCCTGATTTGTCGATTTGATTTTCCTTTCTTTTGCTGACTGTTTTTACATCCTGCGGCAATTTCATTATAACGTCAAAAACACCGGAGACATCGCGTCTCCGGTGTTTTTCTATATGTTTTACAGCCCGGCCTCAGGCATACAGTGCATCTGGAGGCTGCTCAGAGCGCGGAAGCCCTCGGCTTTTCCCTTCAGGCTGCGCAGGCCGAAGTCCGCCGCGCGTATCTTCAGGTACAGCGCTATCGCCTTCTCATCCGCGGAACCGTCCGGGAACTGCGTCTTATGGCAGGAGAACACCGCGTCAAGCTGGCGGCGGATATATCCCCCGCTCGCCACATATGTATTGGGGCACGCAGTCATATAATACGCCAGCGCCTTCACCGGCGCGCTCTCCGCCTCGTAGCCCGCCATTATCCCGCCGTACGGCGCGAAGCAGGCTATCTGCCGTGCACAGCGCCCCACGTTCAGATGGTCGGCATGGCACTCGCTGTCGACGTCGGGGTCGGGCGCGAATATCACGTCGGGCTTGAACTCCCCCACGGTACGCGCGATGCCGCGCAGCAGCTCGTCAATGTCATAGCCTGCGCCGTCGCACAGGCCGATGAAGCGCACATCCGTCACGCCGAGCATCTTTGCCGAGGCGATCGCCTCGCGTCTGCGCTCTTCGGCAAGCTCATCGCCGCGCAGCGCGGTCGCCCCGTCGCCGTATCGCCCGTCGGTGCATATCAGGAACGCGACGTCCTTGCCCTCGGCGGCAAGCTTCGCCGCCGTCGCCCCCGCGCCGATCTCGATATCGTCCGGATGCGGGCCGATGAAGAGATACCGCCGGTACGCCTCCAGCTTCACCGCGGGCGCGGCAAATTTCAGGGCAAGGCGGGTCAGGCTCATTGCTGCGCCTCCCGCACCTGAAGCTCAACGCAGATGCGCTCATACTCCTCCTCGTCAAGCCTGTACTTCTTGATGTACAGCAGGTAGGAGACGAACATCAGCGCGCAGGGCAGAACCGTCATGCACAGCAGCAGTCCCGCCGTCTGCCCATGCTGGACGCCCGCGAGCACCGCGTCGATCTGGCTGAGCTTATCCGCTTCGGTGATAACGCCGAGCGAGCAGCTCTGCTCCAGCGCGGATATCTTGTTCGTAAAGCCCGTGACGCCGAAGATCAGATAGCTTGCAGAGGTTATCGCAACGGTCAGCGCCGAGGCAAGCTTCGTCGTGAACGGGCGCAGGGAGGCGATGATAGCCTCGTCACGATTGCCGGTGAGCAGTTCGTTATACTCGACGGTGTTGATGATGGAGATCATCATTATCAGATAATAGCAGTACTGCCCGAAGTTTGCGAGCATGTAGCCGCCGGTGATGAAGATAAATTTCACGGTTCCGGCGCTCATCACAAGCCCCGGTGCGAGCATGAGCACGTAGCCCACGGTCGAAATTATCATCATCAGCCCCATGAGCTTTTTGCGCTTTATGCGGCGCGATATTGCGGGGTAGAAGATCATCAGGAAGCCCGTCGCCGCGAGGCCGACCGTCGAGAACAGCGAATACAGCCCGCCCTCATAGCCAAAGTCGAAGTATATGTACGTCGAGCCGAGGCCGCCGACAACGATGCCGTTGCCTATCTGCTGGATGAGGAATATCAGCGCTATCCACATGAGCTGGTCGTTATGTGTGAAGGTGCTGAATATCTTTTTGAGGCTGATGGGAGGCGCGGCCTCGCGCAGATCGTCCCTGCGTTCGCGTACGCCGAAAATCGTGAAGCACAGAAACGCCGGGGCGATTATCGCAATTGCGAGCGCGACTACGCCGTAGGCCGTCGCCGTGCTGCCGCCGATCGCGTTCTTGCCGGTCGTGAATATCGGAATGAGCATTCCGGCGAGCGCGCCGCCGATGCCGGCGAACAGCGTCGCGCGGGAGGTGAACTGGTTGCGGGCGTTCGCATCGGAGCTGAGCGCGGGAACCATGCCCCAATAGGAGATATCGTGCATGGTGTAGGTGATACTGTACATGAAGTACATCACGCCGAAGAACCACACGAAGCTCCAGCCCTGAAGCTTCGTATTGAAGAACAGGTACACGACCACCGACGTTGTGACGATGCCGATCACAAGCCACGGCTTGAATTTGCCCCAGCGGGTACGCGTACGCTCGATGATGTTGCCCATGATAGGGTCATTCAGCGCGTCGAACACGCGCGCGCCGACCATTATCGCGCTTATCGCCGCAAGCTGCGCCGCGGTGAGCGCGCGGGTAAACAGCACGTAGGTGAGCAGATAGCTTGTGACAAGGTTATACACCATGTCGCGTCCGATCGTGCCGAGCGGGAACATTATAAGGTTTTTCTTCCGCTGTTTGATATCCTCTTCCATGCTTTTCTCTCCGTTCGTTTAAAATTTCCGAGACTAATTAATTACATTTTAACAGCATCCGCCCGCATTGGCAAGGGCAAATAGGAAATCCGGCACGGGTGCCCCACAAACTATGGAGCGTCCGCGCCGGAGCTTCGCCGTCACATAAACAGCCGCATTATTTTCACCGCGTTCAGCGCCGCGCCGCGGAGTATCTGATCCCCGCAGCACCACAGCGTCAGGCCGCGCTCGTCGGTCAGATCCTCGCGGATGCGCCCGACCCACACCGTGTCCTGCCCGCTGACGTCGACCGGCGTCGGGTAGCTTCGCCCGGAGATATCGCGCGCAACGCGGCAGCCGGGGAACGCGTCTATCGCGTCCGCCGCCTCCTGCGTCGTGATCTTTCTCTCGGTGCGCAGCGTCAGCGCTATCGAGTGCGAGCGCAGGACGGGCACACGCACGCAGGTGCAGTTCACCCGCAGCTCCGGACTGTGCAGGATGCGCCGCCCCTCGTTCTGCATCTTCATCTCCTCGTCGGTATAGCCGTTCGGCTGCTCCGCGCCGATAAACGGGATGACATTGCAGGCGATCTGCGCCGGGAACACATGGCTCTCCGCGTTTCTGCCCGCCGCGACGTCCGCCGTCTGGCGCATCAGCTCCGTCAGTCCCTCCTGCCCCGCGCCGGAGACAGCCTGATACGTACACGCGGTCATCGTCTCTATCCTCGACAGCCGGTTGAGCGGGGCGGCCGCCATGAGCGCGATTATCGTGGAGCAGTTCGGGTTTGCGATTATGCCGTGATGCGAAAACGCGTCTGCGCCGTTTATCTCAGGCACGACGAGGGGCACGTCGTCCATAAGGCGGAACGCGGAGCTGTTGTCGATAAACACCGCGCCGCTCTCGGCTATCGCAGGGGCAAAAAGCCGCGCGACTGCGTTCTTCGCCGCACCCAGCACAAAGTCTGCGCCGATGAAGCTGTTCCCCGTCGCCTCGCGCACGGTCACAGGCTCGCCGTGGAATTCTATCGTGCTTCCCGCGCTGCGCGCGCTGCCCAGCGGCACAAGCTCCGCCGGGATCCCGCCTGCCTCTATCAGCCGGATCATCTCCCGCCCGACTACTCCCGTCGAGCCAAGCACCGCAATGCGGTAATTTTTCATGCTGCCACCTCTTAATTTTTGTTAAAATATGTGTCCGCGCGTTAAAAGCGCTTGTATAATTATCACGGACAGTGTATCATATATATATTGAAAAATACAGGAGAATATGATCATGCTTGAAAATTATCTTCTTATACATAAGGACATACTTCCCGACTATTATGAAAAAGTGCTCGCCGTGCGGCGTATGCTTGAAAACGGGAAGGAAAAGGATGTGAGCCACGCGGTGAAGCTGGCGGGCATCTCGCGCAGTACCTACTACAAATACAAGGACTATATCCTTGAGCCGACGGAGCTGGACAGCGGGCGCAAGGCCGTGCTTTCGATGCTGCTCGACCATGAGCCGGGCGTACTCAGCACCCTGCTCACCCGCATATCCGAGGCTGGCGGCAGCGTGCTCACGATAAACCAGAACATGCCGATACACGGCAAGGCCAGCGTCACGATCGGTCTTGACGTGAGCGAGATGAACGCGGGCACCGACGAGCTGGTGGAGGCTGTCGCCTCCGTCCCCGGCGTTGATAACGCTCGTCTCGTTGCGATAGAATAAAATTTTGAGAATAGATTATAGAAGAGGAGAATAAACATGGGACTTATCAAAGCAATAACCGGCGCGGCAGGCGGCGTAATGGCCGATCAGTGGAAGGAATACTTCTACTGCGACTCCCTGCCTGAAAACGTTCTGGCCGCGCGCGGATACAAGCGCGTCTCCGGTCGGTCATCCAACCGCGGCAGCGACAATATCATCTCCAACGGCTCCGTCATCGCAGTGGCCGATGGGCAGTGCATGATGATCGTCGAGCAGGGCAAGATAGTCGAGCTTTGCGCAGAACCCGGCGAATTCGTGTACGACACCTCGACGGAGCCTTCCATCTTCTCCGGCAAGCTCGGCGACGCTATCCTCGCCACTTTCAAGAACATCGGCAAGCGCTTCACCTTCGGCGGCGAGGCCCCGAAGGATCAGCGCGTCTATTACTTCAACACCAAAGAGCTGATTGGCAACAAGTACGGTACGCCGTCCCCCGTTCCCTTCCGCGTGGTGGATCAGGGCGCGGGCATCGACATTGACATCTCCATCCGCTGCTTCGGCGAATACAGCTACCGCATCTCTAACCCGATACTCTTCTACACAAATGTCTGCGGCAACGTGTCCGACGCGTTCACGCGTGACCGGCTCGACAGCCAGCTCAAGACCGAGCTTCTCACCGCGCTTCAGCCCGCGTTCGCAAAGATATCCGACATGGGCATCCGGTACAGCAGTCTGCCCGGCCATACATACGAGATGGCGGAGGCGCTCAACGACGTGCTGTCGAACAAGTGGCGCGATCTGCGCGGGCTTGAGATAGTCTCCTTCGGCGTGTCGAGCGTAAAGGCCAGCGAGGAAGACGAGCAGATGCTCAAGGAGATGCAGCAGGCAAAGGCGTACATGAACCCCGGCATGGCGGCGGCGAACCTCGCGCGGGCACAGGCGAACGCGATGCAGGACGCGGCGAAGAACACCGGCGGCGCGGCGGTCGGTTTCATGGGAATGAACATAGCGCAGAACGCCGGCGGCTTCAACCCGCAGAATCTCTATCAGATGGGCGCACAGCAGCCCCAGCAGGCGCCGACGGCTCCGTCCGGGAACGCTTGGAAATGCGCCTGCGGCGCGACGGCGACGGGCAATTTCTGCCCGGAGTGCGGCGCAAAGAAGCCGGAGCCGGTGCAGTCCGGCAGCTGGCGCTGCTCCTGCGGCGCGGTAAACACCGGCAAATTCTGCTCCGAGTGCGGCGCGAAGCGCCCTGCGGCAGTTATCAGATACAAATGCAATAAGTGCGGCTGGACTCCCGCCGATCCGGCGAATCCGCCGAAGTTCTGCCCCGAATGCGGAGATCCGTTCAACGACGGTGATAGTATCGGCTGAGTAATACGCTAAAAGGAGCTATGCCATGGCCACACAGGTAACAAATTATCAGTGCCCGGCCTGCACGGGGCCGCTGCACTTTGTCGGCGAGAGCGGTATGCTCGAATGCGACTACTGCGGCAGCAAGTACACCGCCGCCGAGATTGAGGCGCTGTACGCGGAGAAGGAGAAGTCCGCAGCCGATGCAAAGCCCGCTGACTCCGGCTGGGGCGATGAGGCCGAAAATATGCGCGCCTACTCCTGCCCATCATGCGGCGCGGAGCTTATCTGCGACGCGACTACCGCCGCGACGAGCTGCCCCTACTGCGGGAACCCGACGGTTGTTCCCGCGCAGTTCAGCGGTACGCTCAAGCCGGACTATATCATCCCCTTCAAGCTCGGCAAAGACGCGGCCGTCGCCGCGCTCAAGCGGCACTATAAGAAAAAGCCGCTCCTGCCGCGCGCCTTCTCAGAACAGAATCATCTCGAAGAGGTTCAGGGCGTTTATGTTCCCTTCTGGCTGTACGACGGCGAAGGCGACGTGGACGCGGAATTTGAGGCAACCAGCTCATCGAGCTATCAGGAAGGGAAATTTCTCGTCACCGAGACGCGGCATTTCCACGTTGAGCGCAGCGGAAGCGTCAGCTTCGAGCGCGTCCCGGTCGACGCCTCGACGAAAATGCCGGATGAGTACATGGACTCCATCGAGCCGTACGACTACGACGAGCTGCGCCCCTTCTCGACCGCCTATCTCCCCGGCTATCTGTCCGACAGGTACGACGTCGGCGCGGAGGAAAGCGCCGGCCGCGCGGACGCCCGGTGCCGCGAAAGCTGCATACAGGCCATCTCCGGCACCGTACTCGGCTATGACAGCTGTGTCCCCATCTCCGCCGACGTCCGGCTGCACAATCGCCGCGTCAAGTACGCGATGATGCCCGTCTGGATGCTGCACACGAAGTGGAACGGCAAGGACTATCTTTTCTCCATGAACGGCCAGACCGGCAAGCTGACCGGCGATCTGCCGGTGTCGATGGGCAGGTTCTGGGCGTGGTTCGCGGGCATCTTCGTGCCGCTCGCAGGCGTGATGATGTTGCTGTTTGTGTAAGGAGGAGAGGACATGAAAAAATTCTTATCTTCCGTCCTCGCCGTCCTGCTGCTCATAATCTGCCTGTCAGTCCCCGCGTTTGCGGACGCACAGCTCAATCATGTCACGGACGAAGCAGGTATTCTTTACGATTCCGACATCGCCGCGCTTGAGGAGCGCGCCGCCGCGGTTTCCGAACAGTACGACTGCGGCGTATACATCGTCACAGTTGAGGACTTCACGGATTATTCCGACGCCTACTATGTGGACGATTTCGGGCAGGAGCTGTTCAGCAGCTATGACCTCGGCCTTGGGGACGACAATTGCGGCATCCTTCTCATTCTCAGCATGGCCGAGCGCGATTACGGTCTGGTGGCGCACGGCGACTTTGCGAACACCGCCTTCACCGACTATGGCAAGGACGCGCTTGCGGAATATTTTCTGGATGATTTCCGCAATGACGACTGGTATCAGGGCTTCGCCGACTACATAGACGGCTGTGAAGAATTCATGCGCCGCGCCGCCGACGGTCAGCCCGTGGACATCTGGGACGAAAGCCCGGACGACGGCGATTACGGCGACGGCTACGGCAGCGATTATGATTACGACTACACCGCCCCCGGCTTCTTCTGGAGACTGACACACACGGTTCCCCCGCTCGGCTGGCTGATAATCCTCGGCATCCCGGCGCTCATCGCGCTGACCGTATGCCTGTGCATGAAGCGCGGCATGAAAACCGCCGTAAGCAGCGGCAATGCGAACCTGTACATCCGCCCCGACGGCGTCCGGCTCACGCGCCAGAACGACATCTACACGCACACCACCGTGACCCGCACGCAGAATGTGCCCGACGACAACCACAATAACAGCGGCGGCGGTGGAACCACCGTCAATTCCGGCGGCTTCTCAAGCTCGCACGGCAAGTTCTGAAGCACAATAATAGTTCAACCACCCGCAATATAGCGGGTGGTCGTTTTTTATCTTTGCGGTCATTCGCCGAAGCGCTTTACCGCGGGCTGATCGGCGTTATGTTCGGCGATGATCTTCTCCATCCAGATCATACCGTACCAGCGGCCGAATTTATACGCGCAGGCGTGGAACTCACCCACCGTGACATAGCCGAGGTGCGCGTGAAATTCCGCGCTGTTTCGGGTGAGGTATTCGTCCTCATGCACGGGATAGGCTATGCAGGCATACAGATTCGTTATGCCCATCCGGCGCAGTTCATCCTCCAGCGCCGCGTATATCCGCCCGCCGAGGCCGCAGTGCTCCGCTGCGTGGTCGATATACACCGACATCTCACACGCCCAGTCATAGGCGGCGCGCTCCTTGAACACGCCCGCGTAGGCGTAGCCCTGTATCACCCCGTTCCGCTCTATCACGAGGTATGGATAGCGTTCCAGCGTGTGCTCGATGCGGTGTCTGAACTTTTCCAACGTCGGGACGGCATACTCAAAGGTTATCGCCGTATTCTCAACATAGTACGCGTATATCTCCAGCAGGCGCGCCGCGTCCTCAGGACGGGCAGTGCGGATCTTGATGTTCTCAGTGTCCATATCAGTTCCGATAAAATATCCTTTCGTTTTTCAGCAGCGCATAACGCGAAAGCTCGTCCCCGTCCAGATTCTCCCGGTGCATATCGACCGCGCATATCTGATGATTGTCATAGGTGGTGTAGTAATATATCCCGCGGCTGGCGTTGCAGCATGAGGTGTATATGGTTATCTCATACTTGCCGTCCGCGACCTCGCAGCAGCCACGCTGCTGGTCTACGGAGCCGAGGATGTGGAAAAACTGGCTGACGCTCTCCTCCTCGGAGTCGCCGGACTTTGAATTCATCTTCGTATACGCGACGCGAACGAAGCGCGACTGCGAGGATAGATCACCCGGCAGCCCCAGCGCGCCCATGCCCCGGCTGTACGTTTCAAGCGGGATACCCCAGCGGTTCTCCGGCTGCTTCGGGCTGAGGCTCATGTAATTGCTCAGCGCCAGCATCTGCTGGTCAAACGGCGGATTGTTCGTCAGCACGCCGACCGGGTTATCAAAAATTTTCAGTCCGCCGCGCACGGACTCCACCGTTATAGCCTCGTCGCGGTCAGCAATTATCCAGTGCAGCTGCGCGGGCGGGAGCTGGGGGCTGTACGCCTCGTCCGTCAGATTGATGCGCGAGAGCAGCTCGCGCGCCTCGCGCACGGTAGCACAGCGGCTGAGTATCCACGGGATGAACTCGAACTGCGCGACGTTATCGAAGCCCTGCGCGGGCTTGAAATAGTGCGCGTTTCCGACGAAGTTCAGCCCCGCCATGCCTAGTCCCTTTTCGTTTATTCCGTCGTAAAACAGCGGGTCGCTGTCGGCGACGTAGGCCATACCGATGATCGCATAGTGCCGGTCGAGCGCGCCGCGGTGACGGAAGCTCAGCGGATATTCGCGCGGCAGGACAACGATCTCGTCCCCGTACGAAAACTCATAGTCCAGCGTACGGCCAAAATAAAAATCCTTTGTCTCATAGCTTGCAGCTGTGCACATGCTTATTTCTCCTGAAGTTTTTTCATAGTGATATAATATCCGTTCCCCATATGCCGCAGGCATATATCATATCGCAGATATATCACCCGTTCCATAAGGAACGAATATTATTGAAAAAAGTCTCTTTTGTCATGTGACAAAAGAGACTTTTTTCTTGGCAAAGCCGTTGAATAGTCTACGCACCCGAACCGTTGCATTTTATGGGTCGTTAATTTTCGCCGTAAACTGAGTTCGAGTTGAGCTTCCGGGTAAAAATAGAGAACAAAAATATTTATCAAATGGCTTTCCTACTATATAATGCAAAGGGTCAGGGCTTCTGCGGAGCCTTGACTTTTTTTCGTTTCAGAGCAATACATAGAGCCGGAGGTGATCAAAATGGATCAAAATCAAATAGAGCTCGTGACAATCCTTCGGGACCACGGAATCGGCTATGAAAAGATAGCTACCATGCTGGAAGTTTCAACGATTACTATCCGGCGCGCTTGTGCCAAAATCGAGAAGGAACGGGAACTCACAGATTCACAGTACCCCGTC
>CAVCWF010000213.1:0-2255 GCA_963605945.1 Lachnospiraceae bacterium | reverse complement strand
CAAGCTACACCATTCTCCACGTGAACGGCGCATTCCCGACCGCATTCTCCACCGAGTTCCCCGCGGCAGTTTCCTCTCTCGTCCTCGGTCAGGTCGATGAGCAGGGCTTTGTCGATATGCTCCAGACCGCTATCGACAACGCTGCCTGATAATCGGACGTCGGATAAAATTTAAGTAAAACCGCCGCCGGGCAAGCAATTCCGGTTTGCCCGGCGGCTTTGCATTTCCCGCCTTGACTTATCAAAGCAGTCTGAAGTGCGGACTGCTTTGATAAACCAAGGAGGTGACGCGATGAAACCAACAAAAACCGACCGGCGCGCGCTGGCGGCGTTTATGGCGCCGGCGTTGGTCATGATGCTCGTTTTCTTCGTGATACCGGTGCTGTACGTTATTGCCGTCAGCGTCCTCAAATGGAACGGTATCTCCACGCCGAGCTTCAACGGGATGAAAAACTTCGCCCTGCTGTTCAAGGACAAAGCGTTCATCCGATCAATCATCAACAACGTCATATGGGCGTTCACCGCGGCATGTATTCAGGTTCCGCTGGCGATGCTGATGGCGATCATCCTCTCGCGTAAGCCGAAGGGATGGAAGTTCTTCCGCACGGTGTACTTCTTCCCGCAGGTCATATCCGGCATCGCACTGGCGATGCTGTGGCGCGGCATTTACAATGCCGACTACGGCCTGCTCAACGGCCTGCTGAAGGCGATAGGGCTGGGGCATCTATCATGCGACTGGCTGGGCGGACTGAAAACGGCGTTCCCCGCCGTGCTCATCTACTGGGTGTTCTACGTCGGCTACTATATGGTCATAATGATGGCGGATATCACTACCATCGACCAAAGCTATTATGAGGCGGCGACCATCGACGGCGCGTCCGACTTCCAGCAGGCGATATATATCACCATCCCGCTTATCAAGAAAACGTCTCTGCTCACCTGCGTCACGCTTGCGAGCATTATGGGGCTGCGCCAGTTTGAGCAGGTGTATATGCTCACCAACGGTCAGCCCGCGAACACGACCTCGACGATGGTGCTGTATCTGTATAAGAAGATGCAGGACGCGAACTACGGCCTTTCGAGCGCGACGGCCGTCATCCTCATCATCGTCGGCATACTGTTCATCATCTGCATCCGCAAGCTCTTTGAAGGGCGCAGCGAGACGGTACCGGCAAAGCCAAGGAGGAAACAGTGATGGAAAACAAGACCACTCTCCATATGACTCCGTGGCAGAATGTAAAGCACGGCCTGCTGATATTCTTCCGCTGGTTCCTGATCATATTTTTTGCGGCCTACACGCTCTTTCCGCTGCTGTGGCTGGTCATATCGTCGTTCAAGACCAACTATGAGCTGCTGACGGATCCGTTCTCACTGCCCGCCGTGTGGCAGATAGGCAACTATGTGAACGCCCTGACCGTCGCCGGGCTTGGGCGGATGCTGATAAACTCCGTTCTCGTCGGCCTCGGCGCAACGGCGCTCAACGTCATTATCGCCAGCATGAGCGCCTACTGCATCTCCCGCTTCCGCTTCAAGGGGCGCGAGAAGTTCTATGGGCTGTTCACGGCCGGCATACTCATCCCCCTGAACGCCCTGATGGTACCGTACTTTGTCATCATCAATAAGCTCGGACTTTACGATACCTACGGCGGCATGATACTCCTGTATACCGCCATCGGCATCCCGATGTCCACCTTCCTCATCCGCGGGCTGATGGACTCCATCCCGATGGAGCTTGAGGAAGCGGCGTATATCGACGGCTGCGGCTTCTTTGCGCGCTTCTGGCACATTATCCTGCCACTGTCCCGCACGGGCATCGTCACCGCCGCCACGTTCGAGTTCCTGACCTGCTGGAACGAGTTCGTGTTCGCAAACCTCATCGTATCGTCGGAGAAGCTGCGCACGATCCAAGTCGGTATACGCTACTTCACCAACCAGTTCTCGACCGACTACGTCTCCATGTACGCGGCGATCGTTATTTCAATAATCCCCTCCATCCTCGGCTACGTCCTGTTCCAAGAGCAGATAATCAGCGGCATGACCAGCGGCGCGGTAAAGGGGTAATGGTACTCTCCCAAGAAATCTGAGCGAAGCAAATAAACGCGCCAAGGCGCAATAAAAAGGCAGACGCAGCAGCGTCTGCCTTTTTATATGGTAATCTGATAGCAAACAGAAACATTATTACTTGACGTCGGCCTTTTTGTGGTTCTAAAATAAAAGTTGGGGTAAGCGGGTAAGCGCAGCGAGACCCAACTTTTT
>CAVCWF010000212.1:0-6858 GCA_963605945.1 Lachnospiraceae bacterium | reverse complement strand
TTGCCCCCTCAAGCTCCCCCGCTGCTCTCTTATCTGTGCCCTGCTGCACATGTTTTTGACAGGCTGAACAAACCGTAACAAACCGTCCCTCAAATGAGGGGCGGTTTGTTATTACCTTTCATTTTTCCCCGTTTGCCGGAACGGATAATACATCACCGCCCAGACCGCGGCGAGGATCGGCAGATAGCCCAGCACAAAGCCGGGACGCCCCAGAAACGCGAACCACTCCAGCGGGGAGCCGGGCGACGGCCAGTTGAGGAACATGTAATTTGTCCCCGTAACGCGGTCAAAAATGTACACCGGCAGCGCGAGCGCCAGCATCAGGCCGAGGCACTGTGGGCATTTCTTCACGTCCGGGACAATGTCCCGCGCCGCGACCTGCATCACGACATAGGTCACGATCAGCCCGTGTATCGCGAACGACGACGCGCTCATAAAATGCAGCGCCGGGTAATATCCCCAGTCGGGAAAAATCAGCGCGAAAACTGCGCCGGGCATACAGAACGCGTACAGGAATTGCCCCGTCAGCGCGCCGCCGCGCCATGTGTGGAGCGCGCAGATGTACACCGCCATCGCGCAAAGATGCAGCGGCAGGCGGCCGAGGTTATATTCCCCCGCCGCGAACAGCAGCGCCGCGCGCAGAAGCTCTATCCCCAACGCGCCCCATGCCGCCGCGCGGCGGATGCTGCGCCGTGAATTTTCATCCGCCCTTTTATACGCCAGACACACGCCGCTCCCCGCCGCGAGGAGTGCCGCAAGCCATGCGAAATGCGCCGCGCTGAACATTCCGAATCCCCCCGCGGCGCCGTTTTTTATCGTGAAATCAAAGAGTTCAGCCATTTAAACATCCTCTTGATTGTATTATATGTATATAATACCACTTTATTGCAGTAAATTAAACAGGAAAAATCACGAAAATGAACATTCCCTGTTGACAAAACGGATTCGGCGGCTATAATAAGCTCAACTGAACAAAGTATGATAGAGGCGCGGTTATCAAGAGTAGCTCCGTGAAAACGCAGGGAAGCGTGGAGCGAAAGGGGTCGCCGCCGAAGGGTATCCGGTTCCCGAACGGATATGCCTGGGTCGTCGGAGAATATCCGCCGGACTGTCGCGCAAGCGGAGAGCTGTCAGGACTATGTACCGACTATGATATTTAGGTCATGAACAGTATCTGCTCTGTTCATGATTTTTTATTTTGGAGGTACATATTATGTACGGAACCTTCTGGGCACTTCTGCCGCCGATCCTCGCAATCGTCCTCGCACTCATCACCAAGGAAGCATATTCCTCGCTGTTCATCGGCGTCCTCATCGGCGCGATGTTCTGCGCGGGCTTCTCCCCCGTCGGCACGCTTGACACCGCGCTGAACGACGGCTTCATCGCCGCCATTGCGGACAACGCGGGCATCTTTCTCTTCCTCGTCCTTCTTGGCATAATCGTAGCACTGGTCAATATGTCCGGCGGCTCGGCGGCGTTTGGCCGCTGGGCGGAGACCCACATCAAGACCCGCGTAGGCGCGATACTCGCGACCTTCGTCCTCGGCGTTCTGATCTTCATTGACGACTATTTCAACTGCCTGACCGTCGGCTCGGTCATGCGCCCGGTGACTGACGGACACCGCGTCTCCCGCGCCAAGCTCGCATATCTCATAGACGCGACCGCCGCGCCCGTCTGCATGATAGCCCCGATCTCCTCCTGGGCAGCCGCCGTCTCCGGTGTCGCGGCAGACCTCAACGCGGGCTACAGCGGCATCGAGCTGTTCATCAAGGCGATACCCTATAACTTCTACTCTCTGCTGACGCTGGTATTCATAGTCGCAATAACCCTCATGAAGTTTGACTACGGTTCCATGCGCATCCACGAGATGAGCGCTCAGCTCAACGGCGATCTTGGCAGTCTCGAGGGCAGCGAGGATGAAGCCTCAAACCCCAAGGGACGCGTTATCGACCTCGTTCTCCCCGTCATCGTCCTAATAATCACCTGCACCATAGGCATGCTCTACATAGGCGGCTTCTTCGGCGCTGATCCCTCCGGCAGCACCGAATTTGCGGGCGACTTCATCGGCGCCTTCGGCAACACCGACGCTTTCGTCGGTCTGCCCTGGGGCGGCATAATCTCCCTCGTTCTCATCGTTATCTACCTTGTCGCGCGCGGCGTCATCAGCTTCAAGGACGCGATGTCCTGCGTCCCCAAGGGCTTCATCGCCATGGTTCCCGCGATCATCATTCTGACCCTCGCCGTCTCCCTCAAGACCATGACCAGCAATCTCGGCGCGGCGGAATTCGTCCGTGACCTCATGTACGGCGCTTCCAGCGGACTTTACAGCCTGCTGCCCGCGGTCATCTTCGTCGTGGCCTGCATCCTCGCCTTCGCATCCGGCACCTCCTGGGGCACCTTCGGCATCCTCATCCCCATCACGACCGCGATTTTTCCCACCTCCAGCGAGCTGCTGATAATCGGCATCTCCGCCTGCTGCGCGGGCGCTGTCTGCGGCGACCACTGCTCCCCCATCTCCGACACGACCATCATGGCCTCTGCCGGTGCGCAGGTCGATCACCTCACGCATGTCTCCACTCAGCTTCCCTACGTCATCACCGTCGCGGCGGTCAGCTTCGTGACCTACATCGTCGCCGGTTTTGTCCAGAACGCACTCATCTGCATCGCCGTCGGCGCGGTGCTCACAGTAGCGACCCTGTTCGTCATCCGCAGCATCGAGAGCAAGAAGGCCGCATAAGGGCTGAGTCCTACATTATAATATAGTATAAAAAGCGCGTGATTTTAAAAATCACGCGCTTTTTGCGCCCTGTACCCTCAGCGGCACAGGATGCGGTCACTGTATCTCAATATTGTGTACGCCATAGTCCAGAATGATATTTATAAGCTCGTTGCGGGAGTAATTACTCTCTCCCGCTATCCTGTCCAGTTCCTTCAGAATATCCTCTTTTATGCGTACCGTGATTATCTTGTTTCCGTCCTCGCCGCGTTTTTTAATAACCAAAGGCTCCTTACCCATAAAAACACCTCGCAATCTATGTAAATTATAGGTTGACAAGCGCTTGCATAATATACTACAATATGATTGCTTATTAGATATCACTTTATATTGCAAAGAAGGTGAGAATATGGCAGATTCAATGGGAACCAAAGAAGCGTCGGAAAGATGGGGAGTAAGCCAGTCGCTTATCAGTAAATGGTGTCGGGAGGGGCTGATTCCGGAAGCGACGCATGACGCCAAAGGCAGCCCTTGGCACATTCCAAAGGACGCAAAATGCCCCAAGCCGAGCAGAAAAAAACGCAGAAAGGATGAGGTACAGATATGAAATATGAAAATCTCCCGAATTCACTCGTAGAACTCAACCGTATGAAAGCCGCGCTGCCGGAGATGCAGCGCGCTGAATCACAGCGAATCGCGCAGGCGCGCGCTGATTTGAAAACGGAAGTTGAAACTTTCAAAGCAAATGTAATTATGCCAGAAGCTCCAGAGAAGGAGTATACAACTAAGAAAAAAATCTTTAAAGCTCTCATCATATGCGGATTATTAATTATGATAGCTCCGCTCTTTTTCTTATATGATTTTGAGGATGAAGCCTCTGCAATAGCTGTGGTAGTTTTAGGCGGCATTTTATTAATTGCAGGTATTATTATGGGTTTTATTACGCTTGAAATCAACTATCCTCACGAAGAAGAAAAAGCCGAATATCAGCTGGCTTGTACCAATTTTGAAGCCTACAAAGAAAAGAAAGCAAAAGAATTTGCCGACAAAAGAGAACGTGAGCTGCGCGAGCGCGAGTTCAAGCTAAAAGCTGAAGGCCAACTCATAGACCGGAAAATACGCGAGGTGAAAGCCGAGATGGACTACCGCGCGAAGCACAAGCCAAAATGCCCCACCTGCGGTTCGGAGAGAGTTGCGCCAATAGGCGAGGCGGAAAGGTGGATGGACTCCACCGGTTTCGGTACTGTGGTCGGCGGCGGGCTCAACAGCCCGTCTCTCGGCAAGTCCTACCGCTGCTACAACTGCGATTACCGCTGGTAACGCCGGTACGGGTATAACTTTTACACAAAAAACAGGCAGGAAAACGAGAAATTTCCTGCCTGTTTATTATTGAAAAATGCCCGCGGATGCTGTACAATATCGCAGTTTGGAGATGAGATATATGAAAGCATTATTATCCCTTGCCATCGCAATGTTCGCCGGGCTTATGATGACCCGGCTGCTGAAAAAAACACATCTGCCCGACGTGACGGCCTACCTCGTCGCGGGCGTGCTGATCGGCCCCTGCTTCATCGGCGCGCTGGGCATCCCCGGCATCGGCTTTGAAAGCTACGAGGAGCTGCAGGGCGTCGGGCTTATATCAAACGTCGCTCTCGGCTTCATCGCCTTCTCGATAGGCAACGAGTTCCGCCTGTCGCAGCTCAAGGAGACCGGCAAGCAGGCGCTTGTCATCGGCATTCTTCAGGCCGTGACCGCGACGGTGCTGGTCGATATCGCGCTGCTGATATTCCACTTTATCCGCCCCGACGTACTGACCGTCCCCGCCGCAATAACCCTCGGCGCCATCGCCGCCGCGACTGCTCCGGCCGCGACGCTCATGGTCGTGCGCCAGTACAAGGCCAAGGGGCCGCTTACTGACCTTCTGCTGCCGATAGTCGCGCTGGACGACGCGGTCGGCCTCGTGCTGTTCGCAGTGTCCTTCGGCATCGCCAAGGCGCTGAGCAGCGGCGTTGTCGACCTCTACACCATTGTCGCAAACCCGATAATCGAGATTACCGCCTCCCTGCTCCTCGGCGCAGTCGCGGGCTGGGTTATGACCCAGATCGAAAAGCTCTTTAACTCCAACACAAACCGCCTTGCCATAACCATAAGCTTCGTGTTCCTGACCGTCGCGCTGTCGATGATAAGCGTGAAGATCGGCCCCGTGACGCTGGGCTTCTCGTCGCTGCTGGTGTGCATGATGCTCGGCAGCGTGTTCTGCAACCTCTGCCCGCTCTCCGAAGAAATAATGGAAAACTCCGACCGCTGGACAGGCCCGCTCATGGTGCTGTTCTTCGTCATCTCCGGCGCGGAGCTGGAGCTAGGCGTGTTCAAGGAGCTTGCGTCCGTGCTCGTCGGCATCATATACATCCTGTCCCGCTCCGCCGGCAAATACGTCGGCGCGCGCGAATCCGCAAAGCTCATGCGCTGTGACAAGAACATCGTCGAATACCTCGGCATCACGCTACTGCCGCAGGCCGGCGTCGCGCTGGGCATGTGCGTCACGGCGTCCACCCTGCCTGAGGACGGCGCACTGATACGCAACATCGTTCTCTTCGCGGTGTTGATATATGAGCTGGTCGGCCCGATGATGACAAAATGGGCGCTCCAGAAGGCCGGCGACATCAAGCCCATGGGCGATGATGTCAGAAATCGCCGCGAACGTAAATTGGAGCAGGCCAAAAATGTGCAGCATTGACAAAAAACACGCCGAACGTGTTTTTACTCTTGAAAATCTTTGAAGCTTGATATAAAATAGCCCTCGGTGCCGGGAGGCGGGTCAGCCGCTCCTCGGCACTATATTTTGTGGTCAATTCGGTTACACGCCGGTTAAAGTTTCAATATCTTGTGATTTGCTCTTGACAAGAGCAGCATATGACTGTATTATACTGCATGGACTTAAGAACTGGGCAAAGGGAGGCCGCGTTATGCTCATATCCGGGCTGCAGAAGCTCACACTGCTGGATTACCCCGGCAAGGTCGCATGTACCGTGTTCACACCGGGCTGCAATCTCCGCTGCCCCTTCTGCCACAACGCCCCTCTCGTGCTGCCGGAGCTTGTCGGGCAGGATACGGACGAGGAGCAGGTGCTGAGCTTTCTGAGGAAGCGTCAGGGTGTGCTGGACGGCGTTGCGATAACCGGCGGCGAACCGCTGCTGCACAAAGATCTGCCGTCGTTTCTCGAAAAGGTACGCGCCCTCGGCTTCAAAATAAAGCTCGACACCAACGGCACCTTTCCCGAACGGCTGAGGGACGTCGTCAGCGCCGGACTTGTCGACCGCGTGGCGATGGACGTCAAGAACTCCCCGGAGCTTTATGCAAAGACTGTCGGGCTTGATTCGCTCGACCTCGGCGCGGTAGAGCGCTCGAAGGACTTCCTGCTGAGCGGGACTGTGGATTACGAATTCCGCACGACCGTTGTCCGCGGGCTGCACACGCGCGAGAGTATCGTCGGCGCGGCACGGTGGATAGCAGGCGCAAAGGAATATTATCTCCAGCAATTCAAGGACTCCGGCCAGATCATTGCGATAGACGGCCTGAGCGCGTACGATGAGAAGGAAATGCACTCTCTTGCCGAGGCCGCGGCGCAGTATGTGCCGTCGGTGCAGGTGCGGGGAGTTTAAAGATACAAAGTATAGGAGGATAAGATATGTATCAGGTAATCAAGCGTGACGGAAAGATAGTTGATTTTGACATCAATAAGATAGCCGCCGCCATCAAAAAGGCATTCGATGCCACCGGCACCGAATATAACGACAGCATCATTGATTTTCTGGCGCTGAAGGTCTCCGCGGACTTTCTGCCCAAGATAAAGGACGGCCTTGTCGCGGTCGAGGACGTGCAGGACAGCGTCGAGGCAGTGCTCTCCCGCGGCGGCTACGAGGCTGTCGCGAAGTCTTACATACTCTACCGCAAGCAGCGCGAGAAGCTGCGCAACATGAAGTCCACCTACCTTGACTACAAGGACACCGTGGACAAGTACCTCGGCGCTCTCGACTGGCGCGTCAAGGAGAACTCCACCGTCACCTACTCCGTCGGCGGGCTTATCCTCTCCAACTCCGGCGCCATCACCGCCAACTACTGGCTCAGCGAGGTCTACGATC
>CAVCWF010000211.1:1015-4352 GCA_963605945.1 Lachnospiraceae bacterium | reverse complement strand
CTAAAGGGACTAGGCGGCAAATCAATGAATCGAGGTATGCCGCCGTCGCGAGACCGGTGCGCACACCGGTCGTGGCAATCCGCATCCCCTCGCCCCGCACCGCATGAAAAATCGGCGCGGAGTTTAACCCCCATTGCCCCTTACCCCCATCCTACCCCCACAAAGGAGACCACACCATGAACAAAGTCGCAATCGTGACCGGCGCGTCGCGCGGGATCGGCGCAGCCACGGCGCTGGAGCTTGCCCGCCGCGGCTATGACCTGTGCATCAACTATATCGAGCAGACTGTCCGCGCCGAGCAGACCGCCGCCGCCGCGCGCGAGTACGGCGTGCGCTGCATCACGCATCAGGCCGACGTCGCGGACGCGAACGCCGTGCAGGCGATGCACCGCCGCTGCGTGGAGGAGCTGGGCGAGGTGACGCTGCTGGTGAATAACGCGGGCATCGCGCGGCAGCAGCAGTTTCAGGATATCGACGCCGCGACGTGGAAGCGCCTGTTCGACGTGAATCTGGGCGGCTGCTTCAACTGCACTCAGGCGGTTCTGCCGCATATGCTGCATGAGCACGCGGGCAGCATCGTGAACGTCAGCTCCATATGGGGTCAGCACGGGGCGAGCTGCGAGGTGACGTATTCAAGCACGAAGCACGCCATCATCGGGCTTACGCGGTCACTGGCGGCGGAGCTTGCGCCGAGCGGGATACGGGTCAATTGCGTTGCGCCGGGGGTCATTGATACGGAGATGGTGCAGGTGCTTGGGCAGGAGACGCTGGACATGCTGGCGGGAGAGATCCCGCTGGGGCGGCTCGGCCGACCGGAGGAGATCGCGGCGGCGATCGCGTATTTGGCCTGCGACGCGACCTACGCCACCGGCCAAGTCCTCACCCTCGACGGCGGATTCGTGAATTGAATAATGTAACCGGGACGGTGCGTACCGTCCCGGTTTTTGTGTGATGTACCGCTCCTTGGCTCCCTCTGACGAGGGAGCTGTCGGCGTCAGCCGACTGAGGGAGAGAAAATCTTGTGCTTTGCACCGTATGAAAAATCGGCGCACCCGACCCAAACCACCCTGTCATTGCGAGACCGGTGCGCACACCGGTCGTGGCAATCCGCTCTCCCTTACACCATACGTAAACATACTGTTGTCAAAAGGAGAAACGGATTCCCACGTCGCTACGCTCCTCGGAATGACAGAGGTGGTCTTCATATAGCCCTCTCTTTTCCCAACTGGCACTCTCTATCAACTGGCACCCCCTCAGTCACGGCTTACGCCGTGCCAGCTCCCCTAGAAGGGGCGCCAAGGGCGCGGCGCAACCACCGCACCCGCCCCAAACCTTTGCCGCGGAGCGCTGCCCCTTCTAGGGGAAGTGGCGCGTTAGCGCCGAAGGGGTCTCCAGAGTAACGACGCGAGCAGGTGGAAAAAGAAAGAGCAGAGTAAAGAAAAGCTTGTCATTGCGAGACCGGTGCGCACACCGGTCGTGGCAATCCGCATCCCCTCACGCTGCACAGAAATGTCGTGCCGACATAAGGAGAAACGGATTGCCGCGTCGCTTCGCTCCTCGCAATGACAGAGAGTCTGTACATTGCCTTCTCTTTTCCCTAATGGCACTCTCTATCAACCGGCGACCCCTCAGTCACGGCTCACGCCGTGCCAGCTCCCCTAAGAGGGGCGCCGAGGGTGCGAAGCGCCGCCGCTTCGCTACCTAAAAGGGGCGCCAAGGGCGCGCCGTATCGCCCCGCACCCCCCCACATATCACAACAGCCCCGGTGCGACATCGCACCGGGGCTGTCCCCATCACAATTTCAAATTTCCGCGCGTATCAATACGCCACGCCCCAATAGATCATGTGCTTGGCGGGCTTGCCGCAGCAGGCGCAGACCTCGCCGAGCTTCTCCTGCGCGAAGGGGATGCAGCGCGAGGACATCCCCGCCTTCTCCTTCATGTCCAGCTCGCACTGCAGGTCGCCGCACCACATGGTCTTGATGAAGCCGCCGTTGCGCTCCTGAAGCTCCTTGGCCTCCTCCAGCGAGTACGCCGCGTAGGTGTGCTCGTCGAGATTGCGCTTGGCCTTGTCGTACAGCCCTTTCTGCACCTCGTCGAGCAGTTCGTGGATGCGATCCGCGATCTCGCTGAGCGCGACGGAGGTCTTCTCGCCGTTGTCGCGGCGGACGGCCATGCACACGCCGTTCTCGATGTCTCTGGGTCCAAGCTCGATGCGAAGCGGCACGCCCTTCATCTCATACTGCGCGCACTTCCAGCCGAGGGAGTTGTCGCTGGTGTCGATCTTTACGCGCACGCCCGCAGCCTTGAGACTGTCAAACAGCTCCTGCGCCTTCTCGATGACACCGGGCTTGTGCTGCGCGACGGGCACGACCACTACCTGCACCGGCGCGATGCGCGGCGGCAGCACGAGACCGTTGTTGTCGCCATGGGTCATAATCAGGCCGCCGATGATGCGCGTGGAGAGACCCCACGAGGTCTGGTAGGGGTGCTTCTGCTGGTTGTCCTTGTCGGTGAAGGTGATGTTGAACTGCTCGGCGAAGCCCTGCCCGAAGTAGTGGCTTGTGCCGGACTGAAGCGCCTTCTTGTCGTGCATCATGCACTCTATCGTATAGGTGTTCACAGCGCCCGCGAACTTTTCCTTGTCGGTCTTGTTGCCGCGGATAACGGGCATGGCGAGGTAATTCTCGCAGAGGTCGGCGTAGACCTCAAGCTGCTGAAGCGTCTCCTTGCGGGCTTCCTCCTCGGTAGCGTGGAGGGTGTGCCCCTCCTGCCAGAGGAATTCGCGGCCGCGCAGGAAGGGACGCGTCGTCTTTTCCCAGCGCAGCACGGAGCACCACTGGTTATAGAGCATCGGCAGATCGCGCCATGAATGCACCACATGGCTCCAGTGATCGCAGAACAGCGTCTCCGAGGTCGGGCGGATGCACAGCCGCTCCGGCAGCTCCTCGCTGCCGCCGACCGTGACCCACGCGCACTCCGGCGCGAAGCCCTCGACGTGATCCTTTTCCTTCTGCAGCAGACTCTCAGGGATGAGCATGGGCATTGCGACGTTGGCGTGCCCGTCGCGCTTGAACATGCCGTCGAGGATCTGCTGGATGTTCTCCCAAATCGCGTAGCCGTAGGGGCGCATGATGTAGCAGCCCTTGACTCCGGAATAATCGACAAGCTCCGCCTTGGTGCACACGTCGGTGAACCACTGGGCGAAGTCCTTCTCCATGTCGGTTATCTGTTCTACCTTCTTGTCTTTCGCCATATTTTTTCTCCTTTCGTCAGGGCCCTTGCCCCGCCGTATTCGATTTTCCATTTTATTATTCCTCCCGCGCCTTGTCAATAGG
>CAVCWF010000211.1:0-1005 GCA_963605945.1 Lachnospiraceae bacterium | reverse complement strand
CCCGCCGTACTACAGGTTTACCATTTTATTATCACTGCCGTGCCTTGTCAATAGGCCGTATCATCGCTTTTCCGCCATTTCGATAAAATTTCTACGTTTTTTCTTGACCTTCGGCTCCACTTTGCTTATAATAGCTTTGATTATGACTGGTGTCATAAGTTTTGGCAATTACACCCCGGAGGTGAACGTTTATTAACAAGCAGAAATTTCTCGCAGAGCTGGGCAAGCTGCTGACCTTCATGTATGAGGAGGACAGGCAGACCGCGCTTGCAATGTATAATCAGCTCTTCGACGAGGTTGACGACGAGCAGGGGCTGCTGCAGCTTCTCGTCTCGCCGACGCGTCAGGCCGTCGTGATCGCGCGGTCGTATAACGCGAAGGAACGCAAGCTTCAGGTTCATGCGCAGTCGCGCGAGGAGTCCGAGACAGCGGACGACGGCGACGCGCCGGAGTTCATCGGCGTGATAGAGGGCATCCGCGAGGAGGCGCTGAGCCGTCAGGCTCCGAAGGCGGCCGAGGTCTCGGCGGATCAGTTCTCGATGTTTGAGGACGATTTCTTCGCCCCCACGCCGGAAGCGCCGTCCGCGCCCGCGGAAGCGGAAGTGCAGCCGGAAGCCCCGGCAGCAGAAGCGGCGGTTGAAGCGCCCGCAGAGGCATCCCCGGCAGAGGAAGCCCCGGCGGAAGCAGCGGAAACCGAAGCGGAAGCGGCGGAAGCAGAGGAAGCCGAAACACCCGCCCCGGCAGCGCCCGTGGACGAGGTGGATGCGTTCATAGCGGATTTCTCCATCCCTGCCGACCAGCAGGAGTTCGCGCCCGACGCCGAGGAACAGACCGCCCCGGCAGAGGAAGCCGAGCCTGCGGCAGAGGCGGCGGAAGCCGCGGAGAGCGATGAGGGTGACTCCGCGCCCATCGTGATTGAGGAAGAGGACGTCGAGGAATACGACGACGGGTATTATGACGAGGATTACGAGCCGGTGCGCAAGCCGCGCGTGTTCCTGCTGATAG
>CAVCWF010000210.1:0-2353 GCA_963605945.1 Lachnospiraceae bacterium | reverse complement strand
CCTGCTGGTTTTCGTCGGCAGCGTCAGTATGTTCGTCTGCGTCACTATGGCGCTGGCGCAGCATGACTTCAAGCGTCTGCTTGCGTTCCACAGTATCTCCCAGATCGGCTACGTGCTCACCGCCGTCGGCCTGTCCACGGCGCTCGGCATGTCCGCGGGACTTTTCCACGCCATGAACCACACCATGTTCAAGGGTCTGCTGTTCCTCGCCGCCGGCGCTGTCCTGCACCAGACCGGCACCACCGACCTCGGCAAGCTCGGCGGACTTTCAAAGAAAATGCCGCATACCACGGTGCTATTCCTGATCGGCGCGGCGTCGATAAGCGGTGTGCCGCCCTTCAACGGCTTCGCCTCCAAGTGGATGATCTATCAGGCGACTTATATGAAGGCGGTCGAGAGCGGCAACATCGGCTTCCTGCTCGTGACCGTTATCGCGCTCGTTACCTCCGTGCTGACGCTCGCGTCCTTCGTGAAGGTCACGCAGTCGGTGTTCTTCGGCCAGCTGCCCGCCGAGTACGAAAACGTCAAGGAAGTCCCCTTCGGGATGCGCCTTGCGATGGGACTGTTTGCGGCAGTCTGCGTCCTCAGCGGCATTTTCCCGAACTGGGTCACCACGAACCTCACCCAGCCCGCGGCTGAGGCGGTGTTCAACGTCGGCAATTACATCAACAGCATGCTCGGCGCAGGCTATGCCGAAAGCGTCATGGGCGCGAATGCGCCTGCGGCTCAGGCGATAAGCTTCGCCGGAGTCGGCGCGTGGAACCCGATCCACTGGCTGCTCGTGCTGGCAATCGCGCTGCTGGCGGTCACGCTCGTTGCGATAATGGGCAAATACGATCAGGTCAGCGAGAAGAAGTCCGCGCCCGAGGACGGGAAATACGACCTCTTCTTCGGCGGCGAAAAGAGCGTATATTCTCAGGTCGGCGGCGGAGACCTCTTCTGGGGCTTCAAGCATAACTGGCGGCATTACTTCAGCTTCATGCACGACCTGCACAGCGGCATCGTCAACGACTATGCCCTCTGGGCGGTCGTGGCGCTGGCCTTGGCCACGCTGTTCATGCAGATAGCACTTTAAGGAGGTGGGAATTATGAATATGGTTCTGAATTATCTCCAGTATCTCGGCTATATCCTTATCTTCCCCGGCTTCCTGTTCTGCTTCGTCGCGGGGCTGCTGCTCTGCGGCATCGACCGCAAGCTCGTCGCGCGGATGCAGAAGCGCGTCGGCCCGCCGGTGCTTCAGCCGTTCTATGATTTCTTCAAGCTCTGCGGCAAGGAGACGATAATCCCCGCCGCGGCTTCCAAGACTACCTTCCTCGCCGCCCCGATAGTCGGCTTCGCGGCGCTGGTGGTCATCCAGCTGTTCATCCCTATCCGCGGATTTACCCCGTTTGCGGTGCTCGGCGATATTGCGGACGTCATCGTCATCCTCTACCTGCTGCTCATCCCCGCCATTGCGACTATAATGGGCGGCGCGGCGTCCGGTTCGCCCTACGCGGGCGTCGGGCTCAGCCGCGAGATGGTCACGATCATCTCCTGCGAACTGCCGCTCGTGCTGATACTGCTTGCCATCGGCAAGACCGTCGGCAATGCGCTTGGCATCGGCCTGACCTTCTCCATGACGAAGATCGCGGAGTATCAGATACATAACGGCAGCCTGATACTGCACCCCTCGATGATCCCCGCGGCCATCGCGTTTCTGATGATCATCCCCGGCGAGACTGGCAATCACCCCTTCGATGCCGCCGAGGCTGAGACCGAGATATGCGAAGGTCTGCTGGCTGAGTACAGCGGCGCGCCGCTGGGCGTGTTCAAGCTCAGCCACGCGGTCAAGATGCTGACGCTCACCTCAATGTTCGTCGCGCTGTTCCTCGGCGGCGTCGGCACGGGACTGCTCGTCGTTGACGGCGTCATCGTGTTCGCGCTCTGCGTGGTTCTGACCGCCGTGTCGATCTCCTTCGTCCACGCCGTCACCGCGCGGCTCAAGATCGAGCAGATATTCAAATACTACTGGACCGTCGTCACGGCGCTCGCCGCCATCAGCCTCGTGCTTGTGTGGTACGGTCTGTAAGGAGGGGAAAGAATGTTCAAAAAACTCATTGAAGAGAGCACCGTGAAGTCCCCGTGGCTGTTCCACATCAACGCCGGGTCGTGCAACGGCTGCGACATTGAGCTTGTCAGCGTGCTCACCCCCCGCTTTGACGCCGAGCGTCTTGGCTTCAAGCTCACCGGCTCCCCCCGCCATGCCGACATCGTCGTCGTGACGGGTCCCGTGACGAAGCAGTCCCTGCCGCGCGTGCTGCGCGCCATTGGGCAGGTGCCGGAGCCGAAGTGCATCGTCACGATGGGCTCATG